>CAYOKY010000048.1:0-7361 GCA_964404695.1 Microcaldota archaeon
AAGAGGCAACCCGCCCTGTGTTACAGTAAACTGTGAAACTAATTTAGCATTTGCATCAGTATCAATAAGTTTGGTATTCTTGTAGAAATACGTTGCATCAGAAACTATCAAATCATAGGACATCACAACTTTAGTATCTTGCTTTTCTTCCACAATATTTTCCCGCGTCAGAACAACAGGTGAAGAGAAAGTTTCGTGGAAATTTAAAACCTGTTGTGTATTATCCAACACATTAACTGTAAACTTTACTTTGCCAGTAACATATTCTGGGTCAACTGTCCTGCCTTCAAATGTTGCCCCATAAATATTAGGATTATAAGGCACGTTTGCATATAACACAACGTTGTACAAAGGACTTTCAGACGCCTTAACTTTCATTGTAACTTCGCCTTTCCCATGAGTTAAAGAGATATAGTCAAACGTTTCCACTGCTTTACTGTCCGTGTAAAATAAAATGGCACACCTGTCAAGAACAATGTTATATTCGGAATGAGGTTCAACATAGGACATCTTAATATTCATGCCTTCCTTATAGTTATTAATATCTAGAAACACACTATCTTTTGAACTAACATCAGATGCAATAAAATCAAGATCAGTGTTAATATAAAATGTTAATTCCTTGGTGGTAGTTAAGGAAGTTGGATTGTAAACAGTAATAGTTCTCTGAGTACAAACTTTCTCATCCAGCACAATGGTTTGACCCAAAGGTTGTGAAACTCCAGAATAATTGGCAAGCACATTCTTTAACGTTTCAACTTTTTGTGTTTCCCATGCATCTTCAAAACTGTCCAATGCTTTCTCAAGATCAGAGGCACCACAAAATAATTTATCATAATTAAAATCATTGCCATCAAAATATGTTTGAAGTTCCAAATAATCTGTTTTTGTTAAAATGTCAAGATTAGTATAAACTCTTTGGTCTTCTTCAATCTCATTTTTCAAAGCAATGTACCTTGTAAGAAGAAGTGAATTCGCAGAACGCTCATCCTGTTTAAGCATTTCAATGTGCTGGTTTATAATTTCAAGAACATTCATGCAATCAAGACCTGTCTTATCCGCCTTTTCATCACCGCACTTAGAATACGCATTATGAACATTATCATGGAAAACTGTTGAATTGACAGGCACACCGTCCTTTTCAGCACAATCAATATATTTCTCATACAAATCAAACTTTGTAGACAAAGCAATAACCTGTTCGGTTGACAATTCTTCCCTGAACAAGGCAATTGAATCTTGCGACAAAATGTACGCCTGCTGCAAACTTTCAAAACGTTCACTTAAAGAACCTTCATCACTGTTATTCAAATATTCCATTGCCCCTATGCATTTGGCAGTTGCATTACTTGCAAAAAATTTGTTTTGGCTGTTTTCCATTTCATCTTGACATTCATCAATCAATTGTTGAACCTTATCCTCAAGCAAACCAACATCAATTTCTGCATTGTCCCGGGTTTTCAATAATGTGGAATCCACAAACATGCATTGTGAATAAACATCCTCAAACCCAAAATACCTATCAGCATAAGCGTTCCTTGCTTCTAAACTTACTATATTAGTATGATTGAAATCATCATTCAAACTATCATGTTGATTGCTTAAACCTGAAATTTCACTTTCATAGTCATAAATCTGGTGGCCTGAAGGAGGCAGGATAAGCCCATTATTGTAATAATAGGACATGTCAATATCACTTAACCCTTGCGCAGTCACATCAACCAAATTTGATTTAAATGAAATTAAACAATCTTCTGCATCAGTTTTAACATTGTTATCCAAAACATCCATTTCATTTTCAATATCTTTAAAGATTTTGTAAGAAGTAGCCTCATCAACCAATAAACCGTCTTCACTTGCAAGATCATGCATTATAAGATGGCCATAAAGCAATGAAAATGTCATTGAAAGTTCGTTTAACCGTTGTCGTTGAATTGGATTTAAAGAAATCAAAACATTATTTATGCATGAATCGGGTATGGATAAACAGAGTATAGATGCTTCCAGAAGGTTGGACGCAAGATCCGAACTATGTTCCGACTCCTCACACTTAATCGCAGAACCATAATAATCTGAACCCAGCAAAATGTTGTTATACTTGCGCTGGTTATTAAGATCAATATAACCACAATCATCATTCACTGACATACCATAAATCTTGGACGTACTATCCTTGAACTGTTTGTATAAATTGGAGTCATACCCATCCTGCATTATTCCTTTATATTTTAAGGAATTGATATTTTTTATATTAAGGTCATGAATAACATTATAAGCATTCACAAGTGAGGTTAATGATTGTTTATAACTTCCCCTTGCATCGCGATAAGAATCTGTAAGCTGTTCAGAAAGAAAAATAATAATAAAAGATAGATAAAAGATATCATTAGAGGAAAAAAATACAACCGTAAAGGATGTTTTACCCAAACATTCAAACAACTCATTTGAGGCTTGCGTTGCACGCTGTGAAGACAGGTCATAAGATGAAATAGTATTATCGTATTCATCAAGACAAGATTCAACAGAATCAAAATTCGTAACTAAAGGCGTATCCCCAAGCATTTCATAACAAGGATCAGACCCTAAAAGACCGTCAAACTCTGCACAAGGATCATAAGAAAACTCAGATTCAAACGAGTCATAATAATTAATCGCTTTTTTATAAGATCTTTCACTTGAACTGATTAATTCATGATACCTGCCAAGCTCAGATTTATCTTCCACACGAACTACTATATCCTCAGAATATTCAATCTCATCCATACCCAACCCAAGCATGAGCAAAATAAACTTATTATTTGAAGAACCTGCCAAAAGCCACATGTCATCATAACAACTAGCATCACTAGACGGAACCTGGACGTCATCCCCATTAAACTCGTTGTATAAATATGAACATTTATCAAACAATGAAAGATTTGATTGCATAGCTGATTCAGCAGTTACGATTATTGAACTTGAGAAAACGAAGAAAATAAATAATAATAAAAATCTTTTCATTATATCACCTAACTATAATTTCACTAATAGCTTTATAAAAATATCCCACCGTTAAAAAAATATGAACAAGCCTTCAAACAAAGTTATACTAAAATGGGGCAGTGTACCAATAGTTATTGTAACCGCATTATTAATTGTATCTTTGACTGTTTTGATCACTTCAAAGGCTAACGTAGAATTAGGCCTGCTAATATTTATGTATATTTGTATAGTACTATTAATTTGTGTTGGCGCTTTTTTAAGATATATGTCCTACCAATACACCATAGATGAAGAACACTTACTCATAAGCAGAGGTATAATCCATAAACATAATATCACTGTCCCGTATGTTAACATTCAAGACGTTGAAAATGAAAGGGACATATTGGACCTGGTCTTTGGGACAAGCACGATCAAGGTTGAAACCGCAGGAGCAGGTGTAGTTTCAGCAAACGTTGAAATACCCGGCATAGACATAAATTCAAAAGTTAGTGAACGTATTATCAACTATAAAAACAAACTAATCCATATAAAATCACGAAATAATGAAGGGCCAAGAGAAGGTGGAGAAATTAAAGAGATTGAAAAAGCAATAATACTTCTTTCTGACGAGATTTATAATCTAAGAATAAATTTTAACGTGTTATCGGAAAAGATTGAAGAAATGGGCAAGAGACAACCAACGATTGAAGAAATTGAAATTGTAACCAAAAAACATTCTGTGGATTTGAAGGATATTAAATCAGACACTGGATCTATAAATAGAGAAAAAAGGGAAAAATATATGAAACCTTCAAAATCAAAGGCACCGAAAAAAAAGAAAGGCAACTTAAAAAAGCCAACTAAAAAGGGTAACAAGAGGATACAAAAATGATTTTTGCAGATTTACATTTTCATTCAAAATATTCCAGGGCAACCTCTCCAAGAAATGAATTAAAAACATTATCAGAATGGGCCAAAATTAAAGGGATTAACGTATTGGGAAGCACAGATTTTACACACCCTAAATGGTTCGCGGAACTCAAAGAAAAATTAACACCATTCAATGAAGAACAAGGCACAATATACAAATATAATGGAACCAAATATGTTTTGTCAACTGAAATTGCTACCATTTATCCAAAATCAGGCAAATCCAGGAAAGTTCACCATGTTATACTTGCACCGAGTTTGGAAGTCGTTGAACAGATAAATGATGTGTTGGGAAAACGTGCAAATCTAATGATGGACGGTCGGCTTATTATTAAAATGAGTTGTCCTGAACTGGTTGAAACGGTCACACAATTCTCTGACCTTGTGGAAGTTATACCTGCCCATATATGGACTCCATGGTTTGGACTGTTCGGTTCAAAATCAGGGTTTGATACAATAGAAGATGCTTACGAAGACCAAACCCATAAGATTCATGCGCTTGAAACCGGACTAAGTAGTGACATTAAAATGAATTGCCGGTTAAGTTCACTAGATAAATATGCATTGATTTCAAACAGTGATGCGCATTCGCCTGAAAACCTTGGCAGGGAACTTACAACATTTAATATTAATCCTGAAAAGTTAACTTACAACAAAATGATTAATGCAATTAAAAGTAAGGATATTGGCACCGTAGAATTTTATCCGGAAGAAGGAAAATATCATTGGGACGGGCACAGGAAATGCAACACTAGTTTTAAACCGAGTGACAGTTTAAAACATAATAATATTTGCCCAGTTTGTCACAGACCTTTAACATTGGGAGTCGAACACCGGGTTGAAGAATTGGCAGACAGACCCGAAGGTTTTATCCCGAAAAACCCACAGACATTTGAATACATAATCCCATTGCGTGAAATCATCAGTGACACGTTGGGCATTTCAAAGATTAGTAAAAAGGTTCAAATAGTTTATTCAGACATGATAAAACAGTATGGCACCGAATGGAACGTATTGCATACAAATGATTTAAGCAAAATGCAACCATTGATCGCACAGGCCATTAAAAATTATCAACAGGGAAAGATAAAAATCGTTCCTGGATATGACGGTGAATACGGAGTAATAGACATTGAAAAGGAACAAACAACAGACACAGTAAATACTTTACAGAAGAGCTTAACAGAATTTTGAGGTGATCAAATGGAGATAATAGCTACTATGGGGCCATCCACAGCCAACATAAAAATCATGAAAGATATGATTAATGCTGGCGTTACTATATGGCGTAAAAACTTAAGCCATGGAAACCTTGAAGACCATTTAAACTATATTGAATTGGCACGAAAAACCAACACAAAAATAATGTTGGACACTGCAGGACCGGAAATCAGGGTTAAACTTCAAAAAGAAATTGAAGTTGAAGAGGGCGACGTGTTGGTCATTGGCAAAGATATTGATTTCACTGAAAAAATCAAACTTAAAGATCAGTGCAGTGTAATGATTGACGACGGGGACATCCTGTCAGTGCACTGTAACGGTGAACTTAAAATTCAAAACAAAGGCGTAATTAAAGATAATAAACGGTTAAATTTCCCGTACACCAAAGTTGAACTGCCAGTCCTAACAAAGAATGATGAAGAGATTTTAAAACATGTTAATTATGATTATGTTGCATTGTCTTTCACACAGGGGATTGAAGACATTGAAAAGGTTAAAAGTATCAACCCAAGAACAAAAATTATTGCAAAGATTGAGTCACATGAAGGAGTTGAAAACATTGACGCAATATTAGAACATTCCGATGGGGTAATGGTAGCAAGAGGTGACCTTGCATTGGAAGTGCCGTTCTATGTGGTCCCTGCAATTCAAAGATATATACTAGAAAAAGCCAGGCCACAAAATAAACCAGTGTATATTGCAACACAAATGTTAAAATCAATGGTTACAGCACCCATGCCCACAAGGGCAGAAGCTAATGACGTTTTCACTGCAGTATACACAGGGGCAAAAGGAATAATGTTATCTGAAACTGCAACCGGCGAAAACCCGGCGCATATAATTAAAACGGCCAAACAAATAATAGACACGGCCGAAAAGTTTAAAGAGAAAGGATTCCTTAAAACATATCAAGAAATAATCAATGAAACGGAGTAATGGGGAAATCTAAATGAAAAAAATCAAAGGAGAGGCATATTCTTGCATTTGCTATGCATTGGAAGGTCCAAAAGGTATACTACTTATAGATTCTGGTGACGGGTCAATCAAGTTTGATTTTACTCCTGCTTTGACAATTTTAACACATAACCATTATGACCATACAAAGGGAGTCAGAGATTGGAAAGAGGTGTATTTGCATCAGGATGATTTTACACCCAATTCAGCATCACATATCCCGGGCAATGCTGAAGAATTAAAATTTAACCACATCACATGGGGAGAATGGAACTTAAAGATTTTACACACACCAGGCCATACTCCCGGCAGTATCTGTCTTTATGAGGAAACTAAACAAATCCTGTTCTCAGGTGACACGCTTTTTAAAAATGGGGTTGGACGGACCGACATAGGTGGCAATGAAAATGACCTTAAAGATTCATTAAAACTCATTAAAGGACTAAACATTAAAGAACTATGTCCTGGACATGAATAAATATTCACTTTTTTTCAAAACCATAAATTTAAATGTTTTAGGTAGCATACATTACATAATGAACCATTTACTTACATTAAAGGATGCACCAAAAAACAAGACCTTCTTTGACAAAGCAAAGTCAGGTTTTGGCAACCTTTTCCTTAATAAGGATCCAATTTCACAAGCGCAATGCTCATCAAAAAAGGCTATGCAAGGCACCATAAACCAGTTGCCTGCAGTCATATTACAAGGAAGAACAGCAATACTGGTTATTGATATGCAAAGAAGATTTGTATATAAATTAGGCATAGGATATAGAGATAGATTTATTGAAAATAACGTTGCATTTTTGACTGAGGCAGGAAAGTTAAACAACGTGAAATTTTTTATGCTTGAGTTACATAATAAAGAAGACAAATGGAGCAACACCATTGAACCGATACACAATATATTAATTAAACAAAATGCATATAGAATAAATAAAGAGTTTGATAATGGATTCAATGGCACGCCATTGGCGCCACTGCTATTAGGTGAGAATATACAAACAATAGTGCTCTGCGGTCTTAATGCAGGCGCATGCGTATATCAAACAGCCGTGGGAGCGATATACCGAGGTTTCCAAATAATAACTGCAGAGGACATTATTTCAACCGGCATATCAACTTATTACAGCACGGGACATAAACTTGATATGTCATGGTATAAAAAACATGGAAGATTGTTCAAAAGTCATACTGATATTTTAGAACTTCTTAAAGTAAATCAAAAATAAATAATTAAAAAAAGAAGAAAAAATTTAATTATTTATTTTTGATATACTTTAAGAAGT
>CAYOKY010000049.1:0-7288 GCA_964404695.1 Microcaldota archaeon
TTTTATGTTAAATTCCGTGACCGGCCGTTTAGTTTGGGCAATGTTTTCATGTCCTCAAGCGCAAACGAGAAGATTGTTAATGTTAAAAAGAAAAAAAGAAAAAAGAAGAATGTCAAAAATAAAAAAGTCAAAACTCAAAATATCAAAAATAAAAGAGTTAAGAGCAAAAAACCACAGAAACATAAATGATGTCTAAAAAACATAAAATCTGAATGATGTTTAAAAACTTAAAGGATATCTAGAAAATTAAATGATGTTCAAACAGAAACCCTTAAAAACATCGCTACATAATATGACAATATGAATAACTCTATTCGCAGTTTTAAACCGCTTACTCCTGAACACCAGCAACGACTTAAATTTAGTTCTCTTAAAACATTCAGGGAAGGCGAAGGAACCTTTGGAGAAGAAGGATTCAGACCAGATGCAAACAATTTTCATTTATTTTTTCATAATGCTACATATGATAATTTGGGCCGTTTAAAGAGGAAAACTCCTTTTTTCTTGCGTTTTCAGGAGAGTTATCCAATGGTGACAAAAAAGATTATGGCTGAAGTAACTCTTGCAAAAAAAAGGGAAAGCTTGAAAAGAGATGATAAGTTGTTAAACTTCCTGTTTGCAGTATATAACAAGGCTGTTGAATTTGTTTCACAAGATGATAAAGGTGTTTTTAATAACGACGGAACGCTTAACACGTGGTACTTAATTCAATAAGTTGATAGGATTATATATTTTGTTTTAAGGTGATAAAAATGAAAGTTGGAATTAAATCGCGTGGCCTAACACCTATGCAGATTGAAAAAATTGCAAGAAAGGTTAAAAGTTGGTCATATCATAGTGCTAATAGAAACTCAAAGGCTCCTTTTTTTGAAGGAAAAACCAGCGATTTAGTTGTCCGCGTTGTTTTTCACAGGTCATCAGTTTTTCATTACAAGGTTGAAGTATGGAATTGGAAGGCTACAGTTTCAATGGGTTCAGCGATTGGGCGTAAGTTTGATGAAATTGCAAAGATCGCAGAGAAAAAAAGTAAAGAACCCCCAGTGTATAAAGACTTTTATTTTTGATTTTTTGTATTAACTTTAATTAGGAAAATTGAAAGTTTGAAAAATTGAGAAAAGAAAAAAAAAGGTAAAAACCTTTATTTAATATGTTTATTCTTTGCCCCAAACTTTGTTGACTTTTTCTTGGATTTCTTTAATGTCATCAGGGGTTAGATGTTTAAACCTTTTTTGATGTTTGAAATACTCTTCAACTGGTGTAAATTTGGGTTGGATGTTAACTGTTTCAACACCGTTTTCAACTTCATACATTTTCCATAAACCCGTATCAACAACCAATTTTGAAAGTTCAATAGTCATTGATGGGTCATATTTCCATCCTGCTACGCATGGGGAATGAACGTTAATGAATCTAAACCCTTTCATGTTTTTGGCTTTCTCAACTTTTGTTCTCAGGTCAACAAGATGTCCGGCTGTTGACGTTGCAACGTAAGGTATGCCATGTGCTCTTGCAATTTCCGTGATGTTTTTCTTATTTTCCTGCTTGCCTTGTCTGACTGTTCCGACCTGTGACGTTGTGGTCCATGCTTTGTATGGTGTTGCACCACTTCTTTGGATTCCAGTGTTCATGTATGCTTCGTTATCATAACAAATGTATAGTATGTCATCATTTCTTTCCATTGCACCGCTCATTATGCCAAAACCTATGTCATAAGTACTGCCATCGCCTGCGATAACTACTACTTTGGTATGGTCATTGCCCTTTGCCTCCAATGATTTGGCTATGCCTGTTGCAACAGCTGCTGCGTTTTCAAATGTTACGTGAACATAGGGCACTTTCCATGCACTGGTTGGGTAGCATGATGAGAATATTTCTGAACAGCTTGTGGCATTAACTATTATTATGTCCTTCCCAAGCACGCGCATTACATTGCGGATAATTATTGCTGCCCCACACCCTGCACATGCTGTGTGTCCTGAAACGAACAAATCATCTTCTCTTTTATATTCTATAAATATCACCTTATACGTTACTTTCCTGTATATCATTTTTCAGGATCCATTCTCTGACAGGTTGTCCTTTGATCTTTTCAAACAATTCTTTGATGTTGTCAACCGTAATGTCTCTTCCGCCAAGTCCTCCTAAGAATGAACTTATTGGGACGTTATCTCCGTACATTGATGATACGATTTCAACGTAAACCGGGCCTCTTGCTCCTGGGCTCATATCCTTTTCAATAACTCCTACCTTTTTCCCTTGCAATGCTTGTTTGACTTCTTCATATGGGAATGGCCTGAATGATTTAATTCGTAAAAGCCCGACTTTTTCACCGGTTTCCCTTAGGTTATCTATCGCTTCCTTAATGTTTCCACATACTGAACTCATTGCAACCAATACGCGTTCTGCATCGTCAAGTTGATATGTTTCTATTACTCCATCTCCATAGTTTCGCCCGACTTTTTCCTGCCATTCCTTTGTGAGCTCTTTAATTTTATCCTTGGATTTTACCATGTCCTCGTCTAAACTGCTACGGAAGTCCTGGTAATTACTTGGCGTGGCGTAAACTCCTAAACTGACAGGGTTTTCAGTATCAAGTTTGATTTTCGCATTGTATTCTGGGAGAAAACTGGTAATCAATTCCTTGCTTGGTATTTCGAGTTGCTCAACTGCATGCGTTAAATAAAACCCGTCCATGCATACCATTACAGGCAGTCCAAGGTATTCAGCAATTTTGTATGCTAAAGGCACAGTGTCAACAGTTTCCTGATTGGTTTCACAGTATAACTGAATCCATCCACTGTCCCTTTCGGAAATTGTATCTTGATGATCATTCCATATGCTTAACGGTGAGCTTAACGACCTGTTTGCTACTACCATTACAAGTGGTAATCTCATTCCTGAAGCTGCAAATAGTACTTCGTTCATTAATGCCAGTCCTTGTGAACTGGTCGTTGAAAATGTTCTTGATCCTGCAACACTGCCACCAACTATCGCAGATATTGCTGCAAACTCAGCTTCAACAGTAACATAAGTTTTTAATCTCCCGTCCATGTATGCCTTGTTCAAATCTTCTGCAATATGTGTTGACGGTGTTATTGGGTAACAAGCTATAACCTCAGGGTTGCAATTCACTACAACCTCAGAAACTGCCTTGCTTCCTTCCATAGTTTCCATAACCATTATATCACCTTTTTATTAAATTTTTTATTAAATTAAAATTTATTATTTAATTTTGCTTTGTCTTTCTTTGCATTTATTTTTCTTCTTTTTTCATCATGATTGCTTTGACTGGGCAAATTTTTGCACAGATGCCACAACCTTTACAATAATCATAATTGATTATGGCTTTGCCGTCTTTGATTTCTATTGCTCCTTCAGGGCAATGCATTGCACATTGTGCACAACCTATGCATTTGTCTTTGTCTACATTGGGTTTTTGGTCTCTCCATGATCCTGTTTTATTTTTAATAGCAGTGCCTGCCTTTGAATGTGGTATAATCATCTAATCACCTCGTCTGCGCAATGTTTCATGGCTTTAATATTTTTATCAGCCAACTTGTCATCAAACCGTTCTTTGATAGCTTTTTCTAAACTTTCCATGTCAATCCATTCTTCAATCTTAGTGAACGCTCCCAGTATTGCAGTATTGACTATGGGTACTCCCAAATCTTCCATTGCAATCTTGCTTGCGTCAACAGTTACTATTTTATATTCACTTAAATTAAACTCGTCAGGTTTTTTTGTTGAATTGATAATTATCGTGCTACCTTTTTCCAGGCCTTGTGTTACATCAACGTTTGCCATTAATGTTGAATCTAAAACTACTACGATGTTTGGGTTTTCAACTGATTGATGTATTCTGATAGGTTTTTTGTCAACCCTGCAAAATGCCTGTACTGGTGCGCCTCGTCTTTCAACACCAAACAAAGGGAAACTCTTTGAACGCCATCCTTTATGGCCTGCACCAACTGCTAAAAGTTCTGCTGCAGTGACTGCGCCCTGTCCGCCTCTACCGTGAAATCTTACTTCTATCATTAGTTCACCTCATATTTTGATATTATGTTTTTGATATTTATTACTCTTTCTAACTTAGATTATTTTACCTTCGTCAATAAGCTTTTTATATGTTGGAGTTTGCAATATGTCGAAATATGCAGATGAAGTACAGTGAAAATACGGCTAAATAATGAAACTGTATTAAATCTCAGTTTCTGGATTAGAACTATTTAAAATGAAAGTTTTAATTTCTCCTCCACAATATTTTTGAATCAGTTCACTCAATTCTTTTGTAATAATTTCTATTTCTTCTTTTGTTACCGGTGGAAGACCTTCAACAACCAGTGCAACGTTTTTTGTGTTTTCTGTCATTTTTGATTTGTCGCATTCTCTCCAGTTCCATCTTCTGCACAAGACCTCCTTGTCATCAACATAAACAACCTCTCCTTCCCTTGGATTTTTTGTTTCTTCAGAATTGAGTTCAACAAAAGGTTCATTTCCTTGTGCGAATTTTAATGTGATACTGCCTTCAATTTTATCAGTGTCATCTCCGCCAACCGGGACAATATATTTTATAGAAATATAATTATAGATGTCTACAACCTTGTTTATGTGGCGAAGTTCTATTTCATCCAAAATCATCTTATAAAGATTTTGTACTGAACATTTGTTCTTTTTTGGCTTGGCTCTAAATAATGAATAAGCTTTATTCCAGGACTCTATTCTTGGGTCCTATCTCTGTTAGGATCCTAATTCTATTTAACCTATGAGGTATTGAAACTTTGTATGGAAGTGAATTTGAAGAAGCATATAAGAATTCTATTTAACCTATGAGGTATTGAAACATGAAAAATTCAAGGACATTATCTATAGGTTCCCAAACCTGATTGAGGATTATGATATTCTATCTTATTACAATATATTACGTTTGGATTATTTCCCTAAGATTTAAATATTCTTTATATTTGTCTTTCTTTGGCTATCCATTTTTATTTGGCTATCTTTCTTTAAACTATCCCAAAATCGTTTACAGTTAAATATAAAAACCCTTTATGGATATATTAAATTATGGACATATTCAAACTTTTGGAAAAACATGAAGTGCTAGCTTTGTTACTTATCATCCTTTGTTTGGCATTAATTTATGTTTTGTATCCTTCTTCGCCTGATTATACTGAAGAAAGTATAAAATCAATGGTTTTAGAAGATTTGGAAAATAAGTACCCAGCTGACCATTACTCGTCAGTTGATTATGAAGTATTGAATATGACACAGAATGAGAAGGGTTGGTATGTCAAAGCCAAAGTCGGTTTAAATCTAGATACTCCTTGCCCGGAAAGGATTCATTTAACTTATACGTACCCGGAAACCAATTTCGTAACTGACCCTGAGCAATATGTAGTTACTGACTGTAAAACCTGCATAGGTCAGCCTGGTTGTGTTATAATTTTCAAGGAACAGGCAATTGTTGCATCTCATACTGGACAGGGTACTGATAATGTTCAATTATTCTTAAACTCTCATCCTTTAGCTAAACCCGTTATCTCAAAGGAAGGTCAACAGTGGATAGTAATATGGAAAGATGACAATGAGAGTATAAGTGTCAAGATTTCTGAGTCTGGTGCAATTCAGGTAAAATAGTTTTAATGGTTTAAACAGTCCAGAATCTTTTATTTTTAATAAAGTTTTAAACAGTCCAGAATCTTTTATTTTTAATAAAGCTTTTTTGTGCATCTATCAGGTCCATAAAAAACTTCTTATTATCTTTTCTCATTAATCTTAAAATTCGTGATGCGGTTTTTGGACCTACTCCGTAAACCGTTAAAGCAATAACACCTTTCTTTCCGTAACCTTTGATTATTGGCGCGGTTTGTAATACGTAATCATCTTTTTTTTCGTAATACCTATCTTCTCTGAAGATTCCCCCAAGACCAATCATCGGACTGCCACACTTTGCGCATTTAATATTATTTGACAGTTTGTCAAGCTCATTAAACCATACATTGTTGCAATATGTGCACTTCAATTTCACTCTTCTTTGCAATATATTTTTCATGAAAATTTCTATGACTTCTTTCTGCGGTTCAATCTTTCCCAATACGTCTCCAAACTTGTTTTCCGTCATTCCTAATTTTGCCCATAAACTCAATTCAACATGGTCAAAACATTCAATCTTCTTATTTCTCAATTCATGAAGGAACCGTTCAGCGTTTTCCACGTCATAATATTTATACGTGATTGAATTAATTGCTTCATTATATATTGCAGTATTAGTAAGATAACCTGCAAGTTTCCTGCTTATGGTTTCATCTTTTTGTATTACTCCAAATAGTTTTGCTACATGATTTAATTCATAATTAAAACTGCTGGTTTCCGGGATCGCGTTCTGCAATTCAAATTTTACGTTCCCTAAACTTTTCAGGATATTTTTAATTTCATCAGATTTTATTCTTAGTGATGTTTCAATAAATATCCGGTATTGGTCTGATGAAGTTCTGACTCTCCCAAACTTTTCAGCTATGTTGCTTGATAATATTTTTGCTAATGTTTCGTTGACCCTGTTGCCTGCACATGTGTGGATTACTAATTTTTCGGGGGTAGATTCAATAACTATTGTTTCATCAGTAGGGATTGGGACAAGGTCATTTGCAAGTTTACCTGACAGTTCACCAAACTGTTTCATTGATTTGATTTCCTGTCTGATTCTTCCTGCCATCTGTGCAATCTCATAAGATACAGGTAGTTCCTCTCCGATCCAGTCTGGTATGGACATTGAATAATCCTGGATGCCTTCAACCAAAACCTCGTCATTGGTAATGTCTACGACTTTCCAGGGTACACCTTTGGTTATGAATTTTTCTCCTTTGCCCAGTACTCCTACAAATTTCTCATCAAGTTTACCAATCTTTTTATTTAATATGATATCTCTGACTAAGAATGTATGGTTATATGGGATAGTTGAAAGATTAGTGTAATAATATATTCTGGCTTTCAATGTTCTTGGGATAATCTTTATGTCCTCTCCAAGTTCTTCTGTTATTATTAATCTGGCTCTTTGAAGTTGTGTTAAAATGCTTGTTAATGTTTCTTTATTGATTTCATAGACGTAAGATCGTTTCAATATGTTGTGAATCTTTTTGAAGGTCATAGGGTATTCATGAAAACCATGCACAGTTTCAAGAAGGATTCCAATAACTTGCTGAGCAATGACATCATAAGAATTTTTTTGTATCCTCTCCGGCTCAAGCCAATCTTGTTCAAACAATTTTAATATTGATAGCGATTCAATATA
>CAYOKY010000050.1:0-7237 GCA_964404695.1 Microcaldota archaeon
CATTTGCAGTGTTTATAACCTTGAAATATACGACTCCGTCAATCTTTACTGGAATATTGTCTTTGGTCATAACTTCCTGCTTTTGAATATCAATTGTAGTTATTCTCTTATCCAGTTTTATTACACCGTCCATTAAAGGTATCCTGAAATTTATTCCTGGACTAAGTGCTTTTCTGTATTTACCAAAACGTAATACTATTCCGCCTTCCCATTCTCGTAGTATTATCAAAGGATTGAATACTAATGCAAAAGGTAATCCAATTATTAATAATAGTACTATGAAAGGGATAATGCCAAACAAACCCAAACATGCTGATGTTGCCATTTTCATATCACCTATTTTTCCTAAAGATTTTTTCAATCTATTTTCGTTTACATTTTTTATGTTTATATTGTTTCAGTTTATTACATTATATATTACTGATGTTCTATTGTTTAATCGTTTAATCCTATTGTTTACTTTGCAATTTATTTATTGTGTACTTAATGTTTTTGTTTTTCCATAATGCGTAAGCATATTCAATGTTAATGTGTTCTGTTCCTTTTGGGAACAATGCTGTCATGAAATTTGTGAGTAATATATGTGTTACAGATATTCCTGCCCCAAAAGTTAACCTTTCCAAAACAACAATTGGTAGTAATGTTAACCATAACGCAGGTGTGCTTTGCATAAAATATAAAAATGCGACCGAGCCAACTGCATGCGCAGTAAACGTTGTGCCCAAACTCCTTACAAGCAGGTTATCCGGAATCAACAATGCAATTATAGGTATCAGCCAGAACAATGAATATTGCCATGCCTGTACACCTACTGGGTGGATTACAAAGAGAAGCATACATAAAACTGCTACTCCTACTCCGAACAGTTTATTCTTTTGCGTGCGGTTTTTGTATGTTAAGAAATATAATGATGCCAAAGGCATAGTTGCTAATCGTGCGATTGCGAACAGGTTTAAATCTAAAATATCTTCACCGTTCAAAACCTTGTTAATGATTCCCGAACCCAGAATTGTTATTGTTCCAGGTATGCCTCCCAAATATGTGGCGGGCAATGCTGCAAGGAAATTGTATGCTGTAAACGTTCCTTCTTCGCCCCACATTTTGAAAATGTTAACTTGATATGATAACAGAGCTAATCCTAGGAATAATATGACATAAAAAAGTTGATTAAGTTTCATGATTAATAATATATAATATGTTATTATAAATCTAATGTTTTATTTCTTTTAAGTCACTTTTTTAAACGTTTATTCAAGTTTGATTGCAGTTCCATATGCCATGACTTCAGCTGCTGATTGCATCACTGATGATGTTCCGAATCTCATGCAGATTATTGCATCTGCCCCTTGCTTTTTTGCATCTTCAACCATTCTGTTGTATGCCTGTTCTCTTGCTTCGTGCATCATTTCCGTATACTCTTTCAGTTCACCGCCTATGATTTGCCTTAAACCTGATAATATGTCTTTGCCGAACCATTTCGCTCGGATCGTGTTACCTTGAACAATGCCAATTACACTTTTGATTTTTCTGCCTTGAATTTCATTAGTTGTTGAAACAATCATTCTTATCACCTCAAATATGTTCACTTGTCATCTTGTCGCTAACATTTATAAACATTTTTACATACTAAATGGTAATTATATTAAAATTAAATATAATGAAATTAAACTAATATTAAAAAAGTAATAAAAGCAATAATTAAAATAACATTAAATATCTGGGCTTATTTTGCCCGTTGACTGCTATTAGCAGGAGGGAGATATTATGGATAGAAAATTAATACTAGATGCAGTAACCGAAGCTTTGAAAGCTAAAGGTAGTAGGAAGTTTAAACAAACAATGGATTTGTCTATAAACTTCCACGGCATAGATTTCAAAAAACCTGAGAACAGGTTAAATATTGATATCGTATTGCCTGAAGGAAGGGGCAAAGATGTTAATGTTATTCTTTTTGCCGAGAGTCCGCAGATCAAACTTGATGCTGAGAACATGGGTTTGGAAGTTTATGATACTCAAGGTATTGAACAATTAAGGGATCAGGGTAAAAAGTTTAAGGAAATTGCACAGAAATCAGAATTCTTGGCAGAACCTAAATTTATGTCAGTTGTGGGTAAGAACCTTGCAAGAGTTTTAGGCCCTATGAATAAGTTGCCTAGACCTTTAATTGGTGCAATGGATAAGGCAGTTGTAAATGCTAAGAAAAGAATTAGGTTGGCAACCCGTGGTAAATATTTACCGGTTTTACATTGTCCTGTCGGAAGTGAAGATATGTCTGCTGAAGAAATCACACATAATATTGATGCAGTTCTTGAAAACCTTAAGA
Source organism: Microcaldota archaeon (assembly GCA_964404695.1). Lineage (GTDB taxonomy): Archaea > Micrarchaeota > Micrarchaeia > Anstonellales > JAGGVH01 > JAGGVH01. The sequence continues at coordinate 2,324 of CAYOKY010000050.1, forward strand.
AAAAGGTTACTGAACAGAACATAAATTCAATGTATGTTAAACTTACTATGGGTAAGCCCATTAAGATTTAGGTGATTAAATGAGTGATAGACCGAATTTAGCGAAAAAGAAGATACAGGTTGAAGAACTTGTTGGATTATTGAAAGCAAACAAGAATGTAGTTGTAATCTCATTAAAAGGTTTACCTGATTCAATTCTACAAAGTACTAAAAAGAAACTTAGAAATAAAACTGTTTTCAAGGTATACAAAGGTGTAGTCATTAAAAGGGCATTTGAAAGTATTAACAAGCCGATTGGTTTTATTGAGTTAACGGAAAAAGAACCAATCTGTGTAGTTTTGTCAAATGATATGTCTCCTTATGAATTGTCCACTTACTTTGAAAATAATAAAGTTGATGTTTCTGCGAAACCTGGTCAAATTGCTGAGACCGATATTATTGTCCCTAAGATGGAAACTAATATTGCTCCAGGTCCTGCATTGTCCGAGCTCAAGTCTGCGGGGTTGAAGGCAGCAGTTAAAAAAGGTAAAATAGCCATACTTTCTGATGCAATAGTTGCTAAGTCAGGTGAGAAAATTACCCTTGTAGTTGCAAAGGCATTACAAAAGTTGGATATCAAACCATATAAAGCAGGAATTTCTGCAATGGCAGGTATTGATTCTGATAACATAGTATTTTCTAAAGAAGTATTATCTCTGGATTCATCAGTGTTTATAGGTGGTGTGAGCCAAGGATTTGATCAAGGGTTTGCATTGTCAGTAAATTCTGGGATGCCTACTAGGTCTAATGCAGAGATTTTAATTAATAAGGCGTTTGCTCAGGCAACTGCCTTAGCGATTAACCAAAATATTTGGTTTGGTCCTTATGCTGATGGCGTTTTGTCTAAAGCATTTGGTCAGGCTATGTCTGTAAAAAAATATATTAAAATTGAAGGGTGATTAATGATGGAAGTAGATCCGTATGTGCACGCAGCACTTTTGTTAAAAGGTTTGGGAAAAGAAATTACCAAAGATAACGTAACATCTGTTATCAAAGCAGTTGGCGGTGACGTTGATGAAGCTAAAGCTAAGGTTTTGGAAGATGCATTAAAAGGCGTTAACTGGGACGAAGCATTAAAGGTTCAAGTTTCAGCAGCACCGGCATCAGCACCAGCAGCAAAAGAAGAAAAGAAAGAAGAAAAGCCAGAAGAAGATGAAGGCAAAAAAGAAGAAGAAGCTGCTGAAGGATTAGCTAACTTGTTTGGTTAATTCTTTTATTTTTCTTTTAACTTTTTTATTTATATCTTCTGATTTTCTTTAATTTATTTTTAGTTTTTTAATTTTCTTTAGTTTTGTTTGAATTTTGATTTATTCTTGTTCAAAGAGTATTTTTTCTATTGTTTCTTTCATCTTTGGGTTTAATGAAACTTCAAGACCATAATTAGTAGGTTTTGATAATAAGAGATTTTCCTTTATCAATTTTTTTGCATGTTTTTTTACTTCTTTATGAAGATGCTTTGGAAAACCTTTTGGTAAATTTTCAAAAGATGTATGCTTTTCTCCCCACATTCCGTGTTTGGAAAGTTTTCTTAATAACACTTTTATAATATTTTTCATAAACTCACTTTTTAATACGTTGAAATATTATTATTATATGTTAAACATTAAATTTATAAACGTTACTGTTCAAAAACATATTATGCAAGATGAATCATATTTTATTAAGTATTTAGGTTCTTCCCCTATGATTAAGATATTGGATTGTTTATTGACATTCAGAGAATATGACTATAGTTTAACAGAAATATCCGAAAATTCGGGAGTTTCATGGAGTACTATCAATAATATATTTCCTAAGCTTATTAAACTTAATGTAGTTCTTGAGACAAGAAAAATAGGGAGAGCAACATTATACAAATTGAATGAAGATAACCCTGTTGTACAGCAGATGATTATTTTGGAAGAGGAAATAATCCGTGAAGTTTCAGGAATGAAAGTAATTACTAAAAAGACAGTTCAAAATCCATCTCTTTTTTGATGAAATAAATTCATGACCTTATAAAACCGACCAATTTCCCTTATATTTATATCTCTTTATGTTTTTACTATTTTTGGTGATGATATGAAATTGGAGTTGATATGTTTGGTAGTGTTAAGCCTGCTGTTTTTTGGATGCACTGCAAAAGAGTGTGATTATAATACTGAAAACTGTGCACAATTCATAGAGGATAGTCCTGGTTGTTCTTATAATGAGCAGACTTGTACAGAATTTATTAATGTTTGTTCTGATTGTGTATGTAATGAAGGCACAGTTGTTGATTGCTCCTCAGATTGTACACTTAAAGTAGGTCAAATGGGATATATTCTTACTGATACACAGATGTTTTTTAGGAACAATTCTGACGAATCTTGGCAGACAATTATGGGGGAATATTTTCCAATGCCTTTGAATATAAATGAAAGTATATTAAGTTCTTATTATTATAGATATGAAAGATATCCTAATGAGAATAAAAAAGAAAATGTTATGAGATACTATGTTATAGGAATAAATCCCGGGGTTGATTTAGTAGGTATAGGAAATGCTGGGCATGCAGAAAGGAACATAACTATTACTGTTGTTCAAACATATGTTAATGAACAATTTGTTCAATATGCAATTGATTAAATTGTTTTTTCTTTAGTTTTTATTTAATTTATTTTTAGTTTTTTAATTTCTCATTTTCTTGTTTTTAGTTTTACTCTTCACTTTTGTTTAATTTCCAGTTTTGTTTAGTTTCCAGTTAATTGTTTGTGCATCATCTGTTACTTTGTTGTGTTAGGATTAGTTTTAAATATTTTCTTATGTTATAGAACTTATGAATGAAGAGATTGAAATAAAGGTAATTTTAAAAAATCCGGAAGAACTTGAACAACGATTGAATGATATTGCACAGTTTATTAAGGAGAAAACTCAAAAAGATGAATATTTTGTTCCTGCTGGCAACGATTTTTTTGCAGTTAATCCTACAAAGGAATATCTAAGAATAAGGCATCAGCAAGGTAAAAGTGAAATGGGTTATCATTATTGTCATTTTAATGATTCTGGTGAATTGTTGAAAACTGATGAATATGAAACTGTTGTTGAAGATCCTGAAATGACGGCAGTGATATTAGAAAAATTAGGGTTCACAAAAAAAGTTACCGTGACTAAGCAGAGAAAATATTATGAATACAAGGATTTTGAGATTTTAATAGATTACATTGAAGAACTGGGTTATTTTCTTGAGATTGAAGCAAAGAAAAGGCATGGGAATGTTGAAGAAACAATTGAACAATGTTATGCTTTATTGGATGAAATCGGTGCGAAATGGGAAAAAACGTCCAAAGAAGGCGGTTACCCGGACCGTATCCTTAAGAAGATGCAGTAATAATTACATTTAATACTTTTGATTTTCAAAGATTTAGAAAAAAGAAGAATTAAAAGAAGAATTAAAAGAAGAAGAAGGGGTTGCCCCCTTATCATGGAAAGCGAGGCGCTTTAAGGTGTTGGTGGTTGTTTTATACGAAGGTTGAGCGTGATTCTTCTAAGTTCAATGATTTAAATGACTTTGATTTCCAATACCTCACATTCATCATCGTCCATATCAATTTTTTTGTTAAATGTCTTATCAAATCTGAGTACAACGTTTTGGTGTTTACCCCTAATTTCTGAATTGTAACCAAAATGTGATAGGAAACATTCTATTGCAAGTATTTCTCCCAATCTTAATCCTGAAATATTCATATACATTTATTCCACCTCTTGTATAATGAATTTTTTTGTTCTTTATAAATCACAGGAGACAGTAAGTTTCCGGTTTCCAGTTGGGTTCAGAAGAAGATTGAGTTTAAGTGGAAATTTGACTGGTTTATTCAGTAATGCAATCAATTTTTTTTCATTGCACTTCTAATCTTGCGTATTACATCTTTTAATACATCTTCACTGAGCAAAGGACATTTAATACTTGCAGCATGCTCATGTCCTCCTCCAGTGCACCCGTATTGGTCATAACTCTGGGCAAGCTCACCACAATGAATATGAATGTCTTTAGTTCTTAACATGATTGATATTTGTGTTTCAGTTTCCTTATACATTATTATTGCTTCACCAAAATCCATTAATCTGTCTGCGATGTTTGGGTCAAAGCTGTTTGATTTGGTTATGAGTAATATTTTATTGTTTACTACGTCAATCTTCGCATCATTTAAACTTTTGATTACATTGATTTTCTCTCCAACTGATGAATAGTGTTGAGTTAACAGGTATATCAATTGGTTATATTGTTCTGCACTTACTAACATCATTAGGTTTTGTAATGTGTGCTGTGAGATAAATCTCATTACATTCGTATCATCTATAATGCCTGCGGCCGCGGCAATCTTTTCCCATCCTTCAAGTTTAAGGTTTTGCGATAGAATTTCGCAGGTTGATGACGCGTGCTGGTTTACGAAATAGTATTCAGCTTTGATTGTTGGGTTAGGGTGATGATCAATTAACACTTTGCATTCCCCAATCCCTGTCATCTTTGGATTGTTGGCGTCAACAATTATTATGTCTCCTTTAATTTCATTTTTGTTTCCCATTACGATTCTATGTGCATTTTTCGGAATGATTTTATCTATTGTTCGTTGGGCATGATGAGTTATATAATCCGGAACATATAGTGAACAGTTTAATTTGTTTGCGATTATCAGTCCGGAACATACTGCGTCAACGTCAGCATGCGAATGGCAGACTACTATCGGGTTTTCTAATTTTAAAAGAGTATTTAACAATTTTACACCTTAACTTTGCTTTTATCTTTGAATGTTACAATATACGTGATAATGAACACCAAGATTAGGAAAACTACTATTAATGGATTAAACATGACTGGCAGACCAAATATTGCTTCACCTGTCACACTACCGTCCAG
>CAYOKY010000051.1:0-5147 GCA_964404695.1 Microcaldota archaeon
GGTATTTATAATACTGGTAATGATAATGTAGACGTTTCCAATTGTCAAGTTACTGATTACAATACGGGTCTTTATTTCAAAAATAGTGATGGACATACAATCATAAATAATACATTTATTGATATTTGGGGTAATGGTATTTATTTCTATAATTCTGATGGTAATACTTTTGATAATAATAATGCTACTGATAATACTCGAGGTTACTTGTTATGGACTGTGACAAATTCGACGTTTAATAATACTTATGCGTTAAATAATTCAAATTCAGGTGTTCATTTGTGGAGTGACAGTAATTCAAACAATTTTACGAATACTCATTCTTGTTATAATAATGAAGTTGAAGGTAGTTATTATGATTTACTTGATGCTACAAGTTTAGAAAATAATTTTACAAATTCAACTTATGATACTGATGACCCTGATAATTATGTATATTTTGATAAAGCATTTTGGTGTAATACATCTGCGTTTACTCCAACTTCAATTAATGTAACTTTGACTTATCCTGATGACGATGCTACTATTGAAACTAATGAAACGACATTAAATTATACTGTTAATATTGAAAGTAACTGTACTGTTTATCATAATGTTACTGGCACTTGGAGTTCTGACTGTACAAGTAATGAAACAACTAGTGGGTCCTGTTCAATAGGTCTTGCATCTAATGATGTTTACATTTGGAATGTTTATTGTGAAGAATCTTTAAATTCAAGTAATAATGGTTGGGCTGAGGATACAAATAGGACTTTCACGATTAATTATGTTGAAGAAGAGGAAGAATCTTCTAGTAGTCATAGTGATGATGATGATGAGTGCGATGATGACAGTGATTGCGATTTAGATGAATTTTCTAATGCTAGAGATGATTGTGAACAAATAGATTGTGACGATGGTTACATTGAAGATCACGAATGTATTGAATATGAATGTACAAGTGACAGCGACTGCGATTTAGATGAAGAATGCAATGCTAATGAATGCGTTGAAGTTGAAGATGATGAAGTAGATGTTGTGAATGAGGATATTGGTGAAGACCAAGATTACAGTGAAATTAAAGTTTATGTTAATGATCAAGAAACGTTTTATTTTAATCATGATGACAATTGGGATGGCACAATCCAAAACCATAAAGTTGTATTGATTGAAACTGGTGAAGATGAAAATGGTAAATGGGCTTTGTTCCGTATTTATTCGGATCCAATAGAAGTTAAAGTTTATGAAGGCGAAACTAAAGAAGTTGACTTAAATGCTGATGACATTACGGATGTAACTATAACTTTAGAAAGTGTTGAAAGTGATGAAATTTCTTTAAAAGTTGAATCTTTAGAAGCTTCAGTTCAGAATGACGTAATAGATAATCCAACAAGTGATACTAACACTATTCAAACAAACGTTTTGAATGATCAAACCAATGATGTGGGTGGCCAACCCCATGTGTTAGACGAACAAGTTGAACCTGAACAAGGATTTTCTTGGATTATTATACTTATAATTATTATAGCAATATTTATTGTTGGCATAGTGTTTCTTGGTGGTGCTGGCGGTTTGATTTATCATAAAACTAAAAAGAAAGGTCTTTAGGTCATTTTTTCGTTAAATTAATTGGATTGGTACGTTTTTTTTGATGTTATTGGTTTCTTTGGATGTTATTGGTTTTATATATCTTATTATCTAATATATATCTGTGTTTGGAAATTTCCTGTGTTTAAAACAATGTAGTATTGTATTAATATTTATTATCTTTTTTGTTGGTTTAATTTATGCTGAAGGTGAACCAACTTGTGTTTTATGGGAAACAACACCTGCTGAAATTGATGATGGGACAACTGGCACTTGGAACATTTTAATAAACTGTACTATTTCTAAAGGTATTAATTTATCAACTGTTGAAGGGTTAGGCATTGATTCTGCTTATGACAACGTTTTTATTACTCGTACTGTTGACAATTCAATCATTGAGTTTGGAGTTCCTAACCATTTTGCAAATTTTTATCCTGAGAATAATCTGTCGACTACTGGCCATGAAAGTTTACCTGAACCTAAATATCAAATTTGGAGGGGTTCTGCGCGAAACATTGGTGCATGGTATAATGATTTGGGATATGTTGAGACTTTGAATGCAGATGTTTTCAGTTATTCTGTTAATGACGGGAGGTTAGGTGGCTTGGAAATAACTAATCTTACTGGTGCCGATGACAATGCGACAAAGATTCTCGTTAATTATACAGGCATTGTTCAATTAAATGTTTTTAGAGTTGCTTATTACCTATCTCAAATAACACAGTTTAATAATGAAAAATACGATTATCAATTAACTAACAAAAATATTGCGTTGGCTAAACTGTTTGATGCTGAGGCCTATAGAAGTATTAATAATTATACTCGATATATTTACCTTAATTTTGATAACGATGGTTCAACGTCTCGCCTTTTAAGATTATTTTATTGTAATTCTAGTTATTCTCCTTCTGAAAGCATTAAACCCTTTAAATCACCTTATTGTGTTTTAATTAACACTTATGATTCAGATGATGTTAAAGTTAAAATTTTTGAAAAAGGAAATAGTGAATATGTTGAAGAGGTTGTAGCTGTAACTAATGGAATGATTGGTGGGATTCAAACAACTGCTGAATATTATTTAGCTATTGATGTTTCTAGATCAGTCAAAAAATCTGTTGATAGATATAATTTAAGATATTTAAACGGTTCGTCCCCTTCTTCAATGGATATTAATTTTGATGAAACTGATGTTGCGTGGGTGTCTTCAGATTCTGGGAAAAAATGGGTTCAAGAAGATTATACTTTTGATATATTTGCAAGTTCGGTAGTCCGGGAAGATAATGAATATGCACAATACGGTGTTTTTGTCAAAGATCTGGAAGATAACGAATATTTCAATGCATCTATATGGTCTGATGAAATTACTTCTACTTCGTTTCCTGTTACTTCTCCTACTATTTTAGAGTATAATAGTTCTTCAACTGAACATGATTATTTTAGAAATGAATCACATAACGGGATGATGAATATATTTATTGGTATTTCTTTGGAACCGGGTAACCCTGGGGTCGTTGAACATAACTTAACTTTAAGAAATAATGATGGGAGTTATAATTATACAATTAATGGAAGTTTTTATTCTGTTGATGATGGGGATATTTGGATAGATTTTGATACTACTAAAGTCCCAGATGGAACTTATTGTATGAATCTAACTGCAACTTCGGATACTGATTCAGATGATGTTCAATCATTTTTGACTGTGGGTAATTTTACCATTGATAATGCTGAATTATTTACTCCTATAAACATAACATTAACTTATCCTGATAACGAGACGGTAATTGAAACTAATGAAACAACACTCAATTATACTGTCAATATTGAAAGTAATTGTACAGTTTATCATAATGTTACTGGAGAATGGACATCAGATTGTGTAAACAATGAAACAATAAGTGGTTCATGTTCAATAGGTCCTGCATCTAATGATGTTTACATTTGGAATGTTTACTGTGAAGAATCAGTAAAATTAAGTAATAATGGTTGGGCTGAAGATACAAATAGAACTTTTACCATTGAGAATGAAATTGATTTGACCCCTCCTGTTTGTGAAGTTACAAGTGTATCTCCTGAAGAGATTGATGATACAACTACTGGTATGTTTAATTTACAAATTACATGTTCGGACGCAAGCGGTATAAATATTTCTAAAACTGGTAGTGCTTTTGATCATGCTTTTATGATGCGAACTATTGATAATTCAATTTCGGAAAAGGGTGTTCCCAATTATTTTAGTGTAATGTACCCAAATAACATTCGCGCATCCACAGGAGACTTGGGTCCATATGAAGTGTGGGCAGGCGCGACAAGAAATACTAGCCAATGGTTTGAGAATCTAACGTATTATGATACTTTAAACAATGATACATTCAGTTATTCTGTTAACGATGGTAGAAACGGCGGTTTAGAAATAACTGAAATTAATGATACTGCAGTACTAGTTAATTTAACAGGTTTAGTTCAAATTGATTGTCACAGAACTAATTTTTATTTATTTATGTTTTCCCAGTTTGCAGAAGAAAAAACTGATTATGTGTTGTCTGATAAGATGTTAGCATTAGCCAAAAGGTTTGATGCAGAAGCATATCGTGGTTTTGATAATTATACTATGGACCTCTTCATAAATGTGCACAATGACGATACAACTAATAAAAATTTATTGATTTATTATTGTAATGAAAGTTATGACTCAACAGGTTCAACTAAACCGTCTAAGAGTGATGATTGTGTTTTACTACAATCTCTTGGAGTGGATGATGTTAACTCAAAGATTATTACAAAAAGTAATAGTGAGTATATGTCCATAATTGCAAGCGTGGTTGATGGATATTTGGGTGGTATAAAAACAACAACAGAATATTATTTGGCATTTGACACGTCTGGCAAAATAAAAAGTGAAACAGAGAGATATAGGCTTAGATATATGGATGATGAAATTTCTGAAACAGACCCAGAATTTTATAATTCAGAAACTGCATGGACATCTACTAATGATGGAAAAACTTGGACGCAAGCAGAATGGACTTTTGATATATTTTCAACATCTGTGAGGAATGAACCTGATGAAATTTTATACTTTGGTATTTATATTGAAGATAACGAAGGGAATCCTTATTTTAACTCGTCAATCCTAATGGAAGAGTTAACAATCTCCTCAAACAGGTCAGAGTCTCCTGAGATAGTGACTAATAATTTAACTTTGATAAATAATGGGTCTTCTTCAGGTGACAGTGATGAATGTAATGCTGATGCAGATTGTGACGATGACGAGGAATGCAAACGTGACGATTGCAAGTCCATAAAATGCCATAAAGGTTACATTGAAGATCATAAGTGCGTTAAATATGAATGCAGTTCAGATTCGGATTGTTCCAGTGATGAGCAGTGTTCAGACCATGAATGTGTTGGCGAGGAAGATGATTTTGAAGATGTTTTGAATGATGCTTTAATGGATAGTTCTGATGATGATTCAAGTGATGATTCTGGTGACAGTTCAACCGATGATTCTAGGGATTCAGATAGTGATTCAGATAGTGATTCAGATAGTGATTCAGATAGTGATTCAGATAGTGATTCAG
>CAYOKY010000051.1:5247-7066 GCA_964404695.1 Microcaldota archaeon
ATAGTGATTCAACTGGTGACTCTGGCAATTCACTTTCTGATGTATCAGTTTACGTTAACAGGCAGTACAGTTTTGAGTTTGAGCATGATGATAACCAGGACGGTGTTGTTGGAAAGCACAGGGTTGAACTTGTTGAGAAGGGTGAAAATGAAAAAGGCAAATGGGCATCGTTTAATGTTTATTCAGATCCTATTCAGGTTAAGCTTTATGAAGGCGAAACCAAACAAGTTGATTTGAACGATGACATGGTTGAGGATGTTACAATAAGTTTACAGGCAATTGATGACAATGTAATTTCCCTGAATATTAAATCACTCAATCCACCTGAATATGATATTGCTTTGGATATTGAATCACTCAATCCAATTAAATCTGATATTGCTTTGGATCTTAAATCACTCAATCCACCTGAATCTGATATTGCTCTGGATATTGAAGACAGTTTTGTTGATGACAAATCAAACAAATTGCCTTTAATAATTTTGTTAACAATTGTTTTGCCCACTTGTGTAATATTTTCAATTCTTTATAATAAGCCTAAACGTAAAGGTATGTAATGTCTATAACAATGAACGCAAGCGTATGTAATTTTAAATTGTTTGTGCTATTGTATAATTATGTCTTTGCGTAAGATGTTTGGTCATGCGATTGCAAAGTATTCTGAAGTTACAAAACGCGAGCCCAGTGTAAATGCTTTTTATCAGTTTGATAATAATTTGTTTACAAAGAATGCAGCATTGATATTTACGGGCAGGTTTGCTTATATAATTGATATAAGTAAAAGTTACAACGGATTTGGGCCAGGTGAACTAATCAGGATTAATGCGTTTTCAAACAATAAGACCAGGGATTCTACACAGTATGATGATTTTAAACAAACGTTTGATTTGATTGGGCTAGAGCCAAGCAATTGTTTAATAAAAAGGATTAATTCCAAAAGGTCTGTTGAATATTCAACTGATTTGCAGTTAGTGGACGAGTTTCTTGCTGGTTTTGAGTGTGATGACAATGCAATGTTTTGGCTTCCGCATCATATTAGTAAATGGGTGGACAAGCGAATTTACACGTATAAGAATGATTTTCAATATTCATTTGTTATTGATGATGTTAATCACACTCTTAAAGCTACAATATTTGTTAACCGTGGTTTTGTAATGACTGATGTTAACCTTCGCAGTAACGGGCAGTTTTCATATAACGTTCGCGGAATTAAAAAACATTCAATGAGGTCAATGAGGACTGAATATACCACGTTATGTCGCGTGGATGGTGCGCATGGTTTTTATCATATCCATTTTGGTGGTTCCAAGAATGGCACTGCGATTTTTCCTAGTTATGACGTTTCAAACATTGAAATCAGGGTTTCACAATCCAAAACCAAACACATTGAACGCAAGATAAGACGGTTGGATGAGCGTAAAGCAGGAATGAAAATAATTAATGTGAAATAAGATTAACTTAATGATTAATGTTTTAATTTGATTAATATGGGGTGAAGTTATTTTATTTTTTTGATAAATTCTTCTCTAATTATTTCTTTCTTTTGTTTTGATAATGAAAATAGTTTTTTGTATATTTCTTTTTTTGTTATTGTGAATATATAATTTAATTTTATTATGCTCTCAACTACTGCACCTTCACTTTTTGTTATTGGGACACCATTCATTTGTTTATTACTTGTAATTCCCATGATAATTATATTATCAAATTCTTCAAATAATACTAATGCTGGTCTTCTTTTTGATTGAGATAAATCTGTAAAATAAACTTCTGCTAAGATTACATCTCCAAATTTATATGTCCCATGCTTCATCTTTAT
>CAYOKY010000052.1:0-7005 GCA_964404695.1 Microcaldota archaeon
GATTATTTCTTTTCATAATATCCGCATTTTCCGCAGGACCATCTGTCTTTATGATCTGCTAGATATACTCCCGGTCCGCATTTTGGACATGTTTTTCTATTTTTCTTAGTTTTATTTTTTGGCTCGTTTCTTTTTTTCTTAGGTTTAGGGTTTTTCTTTGCCATAATGATCACCTTTAATTTTTATTCTATTCGATTTTGTTTTTATCGGTTTCTTTTTTGTCTACTGGTTTTTCATCGTTTTTTTTATCATCTGTTTTTTCAGATGGTTTATCGTCTTTTTTCACTTCCGGTATTTCTTCTTTCTTCTTCTCTACTTTTTCGTCTTTCTTTTCCTCAGGTTTATCCTCTTTCTTCTCTACTTTTTGTTCTTTAACTTCCTTTTTTTCTTCAGGTTTAGATTCTTTGGTTTCCGGTTTCTCAGTTTTTGGTGCCTTAGTTTCATCTTTTGCTTCTTGATTATCCTTACCTTTAGAAACTTCTTTCTTGGCATTGCGTTCAATTAAATATTTAGGTTCAACTTTAGTTAATGTTTCCTGAGTTTTGTAAACATATACCTTTGCAAATGCTTGTCTAGAACCTGCTCGTGTAAATATTTTCTTAACGATTGTTAAGTTAGGTTTAGAATTCACCAAAGCACTAACTTTATCTCTGACTTGCATCCTTTTAGGAGTTGCACCGTCAAATTTTATGTTAATTTCATATTCTTCTCTGTCTAATGATTTGTTTTCAAATTTGTTAATTATTTCCGTTTCCATATATAATCACCCTTCAATTATTTTTACTATTTGGCATCTTCCCATTGCGCAGATTAATTCTGCCATTTTACCTTCTCCAACGTCATTTTTAAATTCGTTTGGGATGGTCAGGTCAGACATTTCATAAGTTTCCATGTCCATAACCTGTGCAGTGTTTCCATTTATGCTTATGATCTGAGAATTTTTTCTGGTAATGATCGGAATTTCAACAGTTGCATTTGATGGTAGGGATATATTTTTTTTAGAATCTTTAAACATGCTTGCTGCTGTAATCGCAAGTTTTGCATGACCATGTTTGCCTGGTGCGGACATATCAATTTTACATATTTTGTATGGTTCGCCTTCAATTAATATGTATTTGCCTACCTTAACTTCTTTTGCTTCTGCGAAAATCTTTTCTCCACTCAAATCATCACCTCAAAATGAACGTTACATTTAAATTTAAGAAGTAACACAATATTATCTTTTCCTAAGAAAGGTTATTAAAGCTTTTGTTGGAAGTAGACATAAAGAGGGTGATTTGATGAAAAAATTAATGTTGATGTTTACATTATTAGTTGCGTTATTATTCTGTTTCGGGTGCGTTACTCCCGAAGAAGATCTAGATATGGGTTCTAATATTATGGGTTTTTTTAATATTAATAGCTGGTTCCCGAGTTATTTTGATGTTCAGGATATTTTATATGAAAGGACTGGGCTGGAAAATGTTAATGGTCAGAGTTATGCGAATTATGACATGCACATTGTTTTAACTTCTCAACCGTTTGAAACTCCAGTGTATAATATCTATAAAAGGTTGGGTGCTGGACAATACTCAACGGAAATTTATAACGAACCGTTGGTGTATTATGGGGCCACACTTTATATGAAAACAAAAAATATTCCTGTGGATGATTTGGAAGAATATTATCTATGTGATAGGGTTTATAATTGTAAAGTTTTAACTTTCCCGCCATATCAAAACAGTGAAGTTTCGGTTTCGCCAACTAACCTGGATTATTATGTTACTTTTGTTAATTCTGGGTTCAGGGCTTTTGATACGCGGGAAATTTATGTAACAAATAATAATGATTATCCTGTTGCCGTTTCTTTTATGGTTGAATCTGGTGCAGTTGGCAGTTTAGTTCAGGACAATCCTCCGGAAAGCAGTAATGGATTGAATTACTTTTACATGGATGATGCAATACCTGATTATTTCCAAGAGTTTTCATTATTGATTTCACCGACTTTTTATGGGTATGAAACTATCGGTCCGAACCAGACAAAAAAACTTTACCTGCAAGTCAGTGGATTGAATTACCCGGGTGTTTACTCTCCTGAATGCAGATGGAATACTAAAAATGGATATTATGAAAAAGTTATATCTCTTGTAGTGGGCAATGATTCATATAAACAGAATATAAATGTTTCAGTAACTGTTGATGGTGCACAGTATACAAGTTGCAGTTAGAAAGTTGCTGTAAAGTTGCAGTTAAAAGATTGCAGTTCATAGTTGAATTGCATCTTTAATAATTTTTAATCTTTTCTTGTTCTTGCATCATCAACGTTTGCAAGCCATGAATCTCCAATTTTGATTAAGTAGTTGCCGAATGTTTTGCTTAACACGATTCTCATGGGTCTATATTTCTTTTTACTTTCCTTATTGATTATTGTGTCTCTGTAAACTTTTATCATGCCGATTCGCTTAAGCCTGGGCAGTACTCGGTTGTAAAATGTTGCCTTTGAAACGTTATTTTGTCTTATGAATTGCCCAATCTTTTCTCCGTCCATTTCAATGGTTTTTGTCATTTCTTTTATGAATAATGTTGCGGTTTCGTTATATTTTTTCTGATACTGTTTTGGAAAGACAAAATTTACAATTTCTTCCAAATTCCAGAAGTTTCTTGTTAATGTTTCATTTTCATCTTGGAATTTCCTAAGTTCTTTTGCATAATAAGATGGCAAATATAATGATTCCTTTGACGGAATGCCTCTTGACGCGATACCTTTTGATACGATCTTTTCTTCTTCTGCCATGGTTTACTATTACAGTATATTATTAAAAATATTTGGTTAGTGGTTTTCCGGTTAATTTTATTTAAATTTGTTAGTTTTAAGTTAATTACTTAATCAATTCTTTATACAACTTTAACATATTATCAGGTTCTTGTTTATGTTTATTATAATTTACAACGCCGACAATTTGCCATGTTAATCTTAGGAATGCATAGAATTTGATTTTTTCCATGTCAATTTTTCCGTAACCCTGCACGAATTTGTCAAACTTGTAATCTCTGTGGTTTATGTACATCATACTAATATCGTCCATTGCAGGGCCTGAATGTATGTCTCCGAAATCTATAATGCCTTTGATTTCATTTTCATTTGCAATAATGTTGCTGTCGTAAAAGTCACCGTGCATTAATGCAGATTTTTCATTGGAAACGAGTTTAAGATTCTTAGAGTAATGCTCTTTGATGTTTTCTATTTCTTTTGCAGTCAAAAGACCGGTTTTTTCAAGTTTTTTTATGTTGCTCCAAAACCAACTTTCAATATATTGCTCCTGGGAAGTATACGGCCCAAAAAGTTGTTGGTTTTCATGTTGCAACGGGCCAAACCCTTTGGTTTTAATTTGATGAAACTTGTTAAGAATTTGCCCTGCTTTAAAATATAAATTTTCAAGGTTTTCCTGTGACGTATTGATTTCTTCTAGGTCATGATCACCTATAAATTCTTCAATGTAGTGTCCATTATTCTGTGCAATAAGTTTTGGGCATGGGATGTTGTTTTTGTGGCATATTTCAAGGCCCAATATCTGCCTGTGCATATGTTTAGAGTTTTTAATTACTGATTTACCTTTGTCTGTTTCAACTATCCATACCTGTTGTTCCAAACCTTTGGATTTTTCTTTGATGTTTATAACTTTCTGTCCAAATTTAGAATAAATGTCTTTGATATTATGCTTGTTTAATTTATGAGTATCATTTTCATTTATTTCAGGAGTTTCATGTTCCTTTATTCTGAACATTTTATGTTTATTCATAATTATTTTGTTATTGAGTGCTTTTTAAAACTGTTTCTTTCATTAATAGTTCTGGAAAAGCAAAAAATAGTTCTGGAAATAGTTTTGGAAAAGCAAAATTAAGTTGACAGGAACCTTTAAATATTAATTGGTATAGTATGTTCTATTATGGTCACGAAAAGTAATTTTAAAGAAACTCAGGGCCCAGGTAAAGACTCTGGGATAAATGGAAATAAAGACAAAGTAGATGGAAAACCTTCCAAGAATAGATTTAAGGTATTGGTTCTAGATGATGATTCAGAGATTAGAGACGTTTTATTTGATGCTTTACCTTTAATAGATGTTGAACCTTTATTATGTATCACCGGGGAAGAAGCAGTTGATATTTTTGGGAAACATTACCCCGAAATTGATTTATGTATTTTAGATAAGGATAATAAAATAGGTATGGGCGGTGAGAAAACATTTTTTGAATTAAAACAAATTGATCCTGAAGTCAAGGCTATAATGATTAGTGGAGACCCTAATTTGAATAAAGAAGCTATCCTTGAGTTCCTTGAGTCTGGATTTATTCAAGTATTTAAAAAACCTTTTAATATCCTTGTGTTCTTGGATGTAGTTACAAGTATATTAAATAAAAAATGATTAAATAACATTTTTATTATTTTTTACTTTTAGCATTAGTTTAATAGTGAAACATTTTTTATATTATCACTTGTTATATTAAATTATGCTTAAACTCAAACCTCGGGAATATCAAAAATCCATTTTCAATTCAATTATGGATAAAGGCAGTACTCTTGTTGTTCTTCCTACAGGTTTAGGCAAGACATTGATTGCATTAATGGCAATTGATGACATGTATTCTAAGGGTAAGCAGTCAATTATGCTGGCACCCACCAGGCCTTTGGTTGAACAGCATTATAATTCTATTATTTCCAAGACAGATATCTCTGAAGATGACGTTGTAATGATTAATGGTACAATCCCAAAAGGACAGAGAAAGGGATTATGGTCTAAGAAAGTTGTGATTTCAACTCCCCAAACCTATGCTAATGACCTTGAAAATGGGTTGATAGAGTTTAATGCAGGTCTTTGTATTTTTGATGAGGTTCATAGGGCGGTTGGGTTATATGCTTATACTAAAGTAGCCCAAATTGCAAAAGAAAAACAATGTTTAATTGTTGGTTTGACTGCTTCACCTGGCAGTGATCGTAAAAAGATTCAGGAGATTTTGGATAATCTGGGCATAACCAATATTGAAATCAGGACAAAAAAAGATGAGGATGTTATTCCTTATGTTCAACCCATTGACTTTAAATGGATGTTTATAAAATTACCCGATGATTTTAAACGTGTTTCAAACCTGCTGGATGCGATGTTAAAAGATAAAAAGGATTTTTTTTCATTGTGGCATGTCCAGGGCAATTTTCGTTCCAAGTCATTTTTAATTCAACTTAAGACAAAGATCCTTAAAATGACTGACAAATCCAAATATATTCTTCTTTCTCAGTTTTCTTATGTTTTCAATCTAGTTCATCTTATTGAGCTTGTTGAAACCCAGGGTTCAAACGCAGCCCTTCAATATGTGGACAAGCTTAATTCAAGGAATTCTAAGGCCACTACTGCTATGTTTAAGGATTATCGTTTTAAACAGGCCATAAACATGCTTAAAATGGGCATTGAACACCCAAAATTAATCAGGCTAGAAGAGATTCTTACTGATTTAAAAGGGCAGGTCATAGTTTTTACTCAATATGTTTCCCAGGTTGAGTTAATTTCAAAGAAACTAACGGAAAAAGGAATTTCTAACCATCTCTTTATAGGTCAACGTAAGGGTTTCACCCAGAAAAAACAGAAAGAAATAATTGAACAATTCAGGAATGAAAAGTTCCGTGTTTTGGTTTCGTCAAGCGTTGGTGAGGAAGGGTTGGATATACCTAGTGTTGATACAGTAATCTTTTATGAACCTATTCCCTCAGCAATCCGTACAATCCAACGTCGTGGCCGGGCAGGCAGGGTAAAACAGGGGCAGGTTATGGTCCTTATAACTGAAAAAACTCAGGATGAAATATTTTACTGGTCCTCCCAGAAAAAGGAAAAGAACATGAACCGTATAGTTTCATCAATTGCTTCAAAGGACAAACCGTTATTTTCCAGGGCTTCTCATGCAGGGATTAAATCTAAAGATAAGAAGGGGATTAAAAAAGGGATCTCCGTCGGAGGGATTAGTAAAGCCGGTGGTGGGTTTAGAATTGTTAAAAAGGAAGTCAAAACTAAGGAAAATCAGTCAACTTTAGATGATTTCTTATAATTTACGGGGTTGGTCGCTTCCTTTGTTGTGCAATAACTTTACTGTTTATTTTGTTGTAATATATAATTGTATGGTCCTTAATTGTAAATAAACGTGATTTGATGCCCCCTGAAACTGAAAATAGTCAAATTCTTAATCTTCAAGATATATTCCGTTCTAATGTTGGGGATGTGTCTTTATTGGGCTTACGGGTGGGTAAATGTGATTTGATGCCCTGTTTTAAAGAATTATGTGGTCAATTTTCATATTATGTTCCCAATCACCTCAATCGTTTAAAGGTTGCAGCGTTATGGGACGATATTTCTGTTAATATTGATGAATTACAGCAGAATAATATTCCTCGAGATATCATTGCGTTGATCATTAAGAGAAAATTATCTTCTGAATTATATTTGTGGTTGTGGTCTAGATGGTGGAGTTGAATAATATTCTCATGAGATTACATTGAAAGAAATTAACTATTTAAAGAAATATATTTGCACTGTTCCTGATTCTATTGTTTCTGTTAAAATCAAAGAGCAATTGATCCATTCTATGTATGGTTATTGGAAACATCAGGGTCTTTCATATACTGAGATAAAGAATGAATTGACAAACATTTCAAGTAATTTACGTTATAAAAATCTAATTTTTATTGAGAGATTAAATAATTTTATTGGTAAATGTAACAAATTTATCCGTAACTATCCAAAATCTGATAGTTATTATTTGTCTGCGACTATTCCTGGTCCAAGGGGACCAACTAAAAGGCGGTTGAGTATCAAGTAGATTGTTAAGTATCACGTTTTAATTTATGCAAGTTCTATTTTTGCACCAAGAAATTGTGTCAATGCAATTATTAATGTAGGTTCATCCATTGGCAGTTTTTGTTTGTTGTCGATTCTGACTTTTAGTACTTTGCCTTCTTTTGTGTATTTAATATTAATGCCTTTT
>CAYOKY010000053.1:0-5621 GCA_964404695.1 Microcaldota archaeon
CTATAATGCAATAACTCCTAATATTTGTTCCAATACTGCCTCAGAGATTACAAAGACAAGGTATGATACGATTATCATAAAGGGTATATACTTGAATCCCCTGACTTTTGAACCATGTCTAATGACTCCAATGATTAATGATGATAGTATTGCAGTTACAAATATTGCAAATAATGCAAACAGCAGGAATTCATTTGAGCTGACCGGCAGGGTCCCAAAATGGAACACTGTAGCAATGTTTGTAATCCCTCCGTATGAGCCTCCTCCTGACATTACACTTGTATCAGTTTGCGGCAGTTCGGCTGCTATCCCTTCAAGGTTTAGAAGTAATTGATGTGATATAGAATACAGGAAAGGTGTTGCAATTGCTGCTGCAAACACTATAAAAATAATATACATCAAAAGAGAAGTTGCAATCTCTTTTTTGATCAATTGCATTTTTCTGGCTTCTTCACCGGTAATTTCTAATATGGATGCAATCTCACCACCACTTGCAATTCCCTGTTTGATTAATGAAATTACCCTTTTTACAGATTTGGATTCCAATCTTACTGCTAATAAATCAATGGCTTCATCAAATGGGTCTCCTGTGAAAACGCGTCTTGCCACCTGTTCAATTTCAAGTGATAATGTCCCGAACTCAGGTTTTGCGGCATACCATAACGCTTGGTCAATAGTCATGCCTGCTCTTACATTTGACGATGCCAATAACAGGAAATCAGGTAGTATCTCCTCAACTTTACTTTTTCTATTATCTATTCTTAAAACAATTATTGTATACATTCCTAAGAAAATTATCCCTAGACCGCATATGAATGATATTATAACATCCATTGCAAACAGTAATCCACCTGCTATGACCTGGCCTTCATTGGTTGAATAATCTATTGTTATATTTAATTTTTCTAACACCTGTAATATTGCTTTGGTAATCTGAACTAACATCTCGTGTGTATACTCTAGATTATATAATAATAAAACAAATAAAAAAGATAATGCAATTCCTGCAATTATCAAAGCTCCCAACAAATGTGATCCTGATAAGTCCATACCTGCCTTTAACAACATCTTATCAAATGACTTAACATAATTTCTTGGTGCAATCCTTCCAATTACTTCAAAATCTACTGCCATATAATCATCTCATGCCAATTCATAGGGAGGTCTTGAACTTTCAACCATCGTAATGAATAAAAATTGTGAAAATGTGATATAGGCTGCGGCAACAACTATTATGCCTGCGCCTAATGATGCAAGTCCTCCTCCTGTAAATGCTATTAATACTGTGATAAATACAACGCCTAATGAAGGAAATACAATTGCAAACAACATGTAAAACATGCTTAATGGGTTTAGTTTCTGGCCATATTCCTTTAACGCTATAATTTGTTCCTGTGCGATTTGATCTAGAACTGAATCAAGTGAACTTGCCAGGTCTGCTCCAGAACTCAAAGCGTTAACGATTTGCAGGGATAATCTGTTAAAATATTTTGAAGGGTTATATCTGCCAACGTTTCTTATGGCTTGTGCTGAAGGTTCGCCTAACGTTATCCTTTCAACGATTTTATTGAACTCCACACTGATTTCATCATAATCCTGTGTCAACCCGACCATTGCATCAAACAATGGTACTCCTGACCTTAATGCAATGACTAAATGTCTGCCTGCAAAAACGATGTCCTTGTCAATTTTCCTTTCCCTTTGCTTTGCCATAAGTTTAGGGGTATATCTGAAAAATTTATATGTGAAAAGTAAAGTAACGATAAAGATAGGGATTAATATCAAAAATTCAGCTCTGAACGCGAACAATAATATTGTTGCAACGATGATGATCATAAATGTTGTCATTAATGTACTTTGTATTACCATAGCCATGAATTCTTCAGGTGTTTTGTCCATTTCAGCCATTTTTAATTCATCTTGTAGGTGCGGGTCATTTTTAGTAAACCCAGCCATTAAATTTGAAAAGTTATTCCTTTTAATTACTTTTTTCCTTTCAGGTCTGAGATTTGGTGAAATCATTCTTTCTTTTGTTTCAAGTATTCCCTCTCTTTTTTTTATGGTCATAATAACACCTTTCCTACATAATCTTTTTATATATTACTTAAACTTTATATTGTATTTATTTTACTATATTTCTTCCATTTACCTTAAATTTACTGTTTTTTGTTATTCATTTGTTTGGTTTATTTAACCTTGCCTTTTTTTCATTTTAGCTTTTTTCAATTTTTCAAATATGTCCCTTTCAGTGTCTTTAGGTATAACTCTTTCATTATGTGTTATCGCTTTGGTTGTTGGTATATGCATTGTTGTTTTACTGTTTTGGTGTTCAATTGGACTGATTATAATGTTAGCAGTTTGTTTAATCCTGTCCAATCTTTTGATTGCAGAAAGCAATCTGATATAATCATAGTTATCTATGTGGATCTTGAACAAGCTGATGTCGTCAAATTTGTAATCTGACTGGATTTTGGGTTTCTTAGTTTTATCAATTGCAGATGCAATGGATACAGCGTGTTCAAATTCCATTTTCATTTAAAAAACATCCCATGGTTTATCTTTCTTAACATATTTCAAAACCTGTTCGGAGTCAAAATAATATCTAGAAATTATGTGTCCGACTTCATCTACTTTCATATGGTTGTGTTTTACCATCCATTTGATTACGTCTGCTTTTTCTTTAACATTCTCTTCAATTTCTTTGTAACTTAACCCTGCATATAGGCTTAAAGTTTCTGCCATTGCAACCATCCTGTTGGTTTTAGTCATGGCATCCTTTTTGATGTCCCATCTATATAATGTGTTTAAATCTCCTCCCTTTTGAATCTCTGCGAATTCCAGTGTTCTTCTTATGCCTAATCTCCTATGCCTGAACTGAACAACAAACCCTGCCAATGCATTAATTGACGCGCTTGGGATGTCAATTGGAGGGTTGGTTAATCTTGTAAGTGCTTGTTCTGCGTTGTCTGCATGGAACGTTGAGTAAACTGAATGGCCGGTATGCATGGCTTCCATCAAAATCTCCGCTTCTCTTTTTCGTCTGACTTCTCCAACTAGTATTCTGTCAGGTCTCATCCTCAAAGAATTTACCATTAAATCTAACATACTGATTTCCCCTTTTCCTTCTGGGTTAGGTTCCCTTGTACTCATAGGCACCCAATGAAGGAATGAAGGCAGTGTTAATTCTCGTGTATCTTCTATTGATATTACTCTTTGGTTTGGAGGGATTAACCCTGCAACTGCGTTCAGGAATGATGTTTTACCTGAGCCGGTTCCTCCTGAAATGATAAGTGAAAGTTCATTTTGTACACATAACCAGATCAATGCTGCGACCTCTGGTGAAGTTGTTTTGTTTGCAACTAGGACTGGTATGGTCCATGGATTTTTTGAGAATTTCCTGATAGTAATTGTGTTGCCGAAAGATGATATTGGATAAAGAGTAGAGTTTACCCTGTCCCCGCTTGTCAGGTGGGCATCCATTAATGGATTTAAAACATTTATTTGTCTGCCTATCTTACGACCTATCATTGCTGAATAATCATAAATTTTGTCCTCTGTTCTTATCCATACATTACTTTTACACCAGCCGTACTTTTTATGGTAAACCCAAACCGGTTCCTGTGCATTATTAACACATATTTCCTCTAAATTTTCGTCATGCAAAGGTGGTTCAAGTTCATCCAATCCCAGGGTGCTTTGAATAAGATATGATGATAAAACCTTGCGTTTATCTTCTGTTAATGAAGGGAACTGTTTTTGTAATAAGTATAATGCATATGTTTCAAATTTTTGTTTGACTGCGCTTTCCTTTTTTGGGTCAATAATTTCAGTAATATCTAGTTTGACTTTTGTGATCAATTCACCTTTTAATGTATTCAAAACGATTTTAGTTCCTTCGGCAAGACCAGGGATAGTAAGTTCATATGTGGGTACATATCCTCCTTTATCTATTATTCTCACGTTAACAGGTATGTTTTCACTTTTGAAAAAGTATGAACTTAATACGTTCGTTTCTCTTTTAATTTCATCATTATTTGTTTCATAATTTGTTTCATTATTCATTTCATTCATTAAGTCTCTTTTCGTTGCAGGTTTATCTTCCATCCCAAATCACCTCATATTATTACAATCAATTCATTTTTAATTCTTTCACTTTTGTTTACATTTGTTTTAGGTTGTTTTTTAATTGTTTTTTTTGTTCTTTTTTCATTTTGATTTTTATCAGTTTTAAGTATATATTTTCAATCTGTTTCGTTTTTGTTCCGGGTTAATTTATTTCCCGGGTTCCATTTATCCATCAATTTTTAGTTTGTATTCTCCTTTTTATCTTTCCACATTTTTTCTATTATTTCTTTGAGTTTTCCCCTCTTTTTTTCAACTTCCTTTTCTTTTTCCTTAGTTTCTTTGAGTTTATTTTCAATAAATTGAAGGGTTTCATATTGCTCAGTCGGGTTGTCTTTAAGTGCTTCAAGTAAACTGATCTTCTTTTTAATCAGGCCCAGGTTATTTTCAAGTTCATCGGTGTCAATTTTCAGGTTTTCAATAGTTTGATTGATTTCATTAATCATTTTGTGTTTTGAGTACGTTTTTTTATATTTTGAATCCCAATCTTTAAGTTTAGTTATATGTTCTGTGATATTAGTTTTTTGCATTTCATAATTTTGTTTAATGCTCTTCTTATCCTGTTTGTATTCATCTAGGATTTTGTTGTGGTCTTGCATATGTTTATTCAGTGAACCGATTAAAATGTTGGACTGACTTTCAAGCCGTTTGATTTTAGTATCATACACTCTCAATTCCCTGATGTCATCTTTGATTTTATCTGCCATACTTTCAACTGTGTCCGAGACATTAACCCTTTCTCTTTTGATTAATTCTTCTGCAGCTTTGACATCTTTCAATGAGTTGTTAACTGTTGAAAGTATATCTTTTGATGATTTTACGTTATTCAGTAATTCTTTAATCTTTTTGCTTTCCTGTTCCATGGTTGTTTCTCTTTCCTCTAATGATTTCATGACTTTTTTCAGGTCAATTTCAGAAACATGTTTATATAGTTCGACAGCTTCATCTGCAGCATCTTTACCTTGATTGATTTCTGTTCTTATCATTTCAACTTTATTTTCAACGTTGTTCAGCATTTTGTTTAAATCCACAAGTTTATTTTTGTATAATCCTAATTTTTTCTCAAACGGCAGTCCTCCGCTTAATTTTCCAGTAATCCGGATATATTTATTATAAGTTACATTAACATTTTTTATTAGTTTTTTCAGTTTTTTTGAATCCTCTTTGTCCTGTTCAACTTTTTGTTCAATGACATTGATTTTCTGTTTAATTTCATTCATTTGGTTTAGTTTATCTTCATACTCTTTGGTTTTAGTTTGAACATCTTTGAGTTTATCATCAATATCCTTTTTTTGCTGTTTAACTTTGTCTTCAAATTGTTTGAGTATTTTAAACGCTTTACTTTTTGATGGCAGTTTCTTTGCCGTATTCTTGAATGTTGTTAATTCATTTTTTAATTCATCAGTATTCTTTTTTATATTTTGATAGTTTTGAGTTAAACTTTGAAGATTGTTCAAATGTTTTTTGTAAACTTTTTCAGAATCATTCAACATTTTTTT
>CAYOKY010000053.1:5631-6916 GCA_964404695.1 Microcaldota archaeon
AGTTCAACAACTTTTCTGTTGGTTTCTTTGACCATGGGTTGTGCATTTTCAATAGAATTTGTATATTCAGTTTTTAGTACGTTCAGTTCAGCGTTTGCAGTTTTGATTTTAGTAATAAGTTCACCGACCTTTCCTTCTGCAAACTTCTTTTGTGTTGAAATGTCCCCCAGTTTTTCAATAATCTGATCTTCACTGCCGGCCCAAATTAGGTATTCCTTGGTGAATTTATATTCAATTCTTATTAATCCCTGTTGTTCTAAGGCTTTTGCCCATTTTTCAACGGTTATAAATGGTAACTCCAATGCATTTGATACTTCTTCAACATTGACTTTCTTATTCTTTTTGATAAATTTAATTAACTTGTCAACGCTGGTGCTTATCAAAAGTTCATCAATATCATCTTTTCTGGCCATTACTTCTACGCATGTGGTTAAATAATATAAACTTTTGCATAGTTTAACTTTAAATTATTTTTAACTTTAGTACATATATGTTTTTGTTGCGTTTTTGTTGCGTTTTTGCCGAAAATTTCCTGTTCCGAATGTTTATATATCTTTTGCAACATATGACTTAGTTATACATTATGTTTGCATGAGGTGTTTAAATGGGGAATATCATACTAATTAATTCTGGTGGTAAATCTAATAATTCAACTAAAGGGTCAACATTAAGATTAAGGTCCAGTCCTTCTGGTATTTTATTGCCACCTGGTGTTGAAATGCCCCAAGAAATCCCCTCTGATGGTTTCTTATCGCGTATGCATTGTGAGACAAAACTTGGGAAAACGTTTGCTGCTTTAACTTTGGCCGCTACTATTTTGTTTTATACTCAACCTTTGTTTGCTAATATTACCAATCATTCTCAGAAATCACCTCCAAACCAGGAACAACCAATATCTGACCAAATCCAGGGACCACCAACATTTGATCAAACCCAGGAACAATCATCTGACAACGAACAAATATCTAGCCAGGACCAAATATCTGACTCGGAACAATCAATAATGTCTGGCCGTGAACTGTTGGAATTGTCTGTTCAATCCTTGAATTTTTTTGATTTGGATGACCCTGGACAAAAGAAAACTTTTGATGCTTTTATTAATGTTTTAGACCCAGAATCTCCTCAAAGTAAAATTATATTTGAAGTGCCCAAGGATTCAAAATTTGTAACTGACTTTGGTAATACTAGTTATGCTCGGGCATTTCTATCTAATGCTGAAGATGTAAACCTGAGATTATGGATGCCCGCGCTGCATTTTACCATGTTTTGGTTGCTTTGGGGCTGT
>CAYOKY010000054.1:0-6878 GCA_964404695.1 Microcaldota archaeon
TTTCTTATATGATAAATAAGAATTGGAATAAACTCTGGGTTGCGGGCCAGGATTCCCTCTTCCCCTCTTCCTTCCCGATGGGCATAAATAAAGTCGTAATTGTTCTTCCCAATCCAGTGCACGATTTCTCTAATAAGAGGGGGACTGGAGCACACTGCCATCTTTTTCACAATAATGCCTAGGAACCGCTTGTCAATGACACGGCGTAGGGGCCTCCCCACTACCTGGCTATTACCCTCCAGTTTCCTCAGGAAAAAATCGTCATCATTGGCGTTTATCTTCTCGCTCAAATCTTCGGACCAGCGTTTTTGATATTTCCTTTCGGAAAGCAGTGTTTGCATTGCGCTACGATGAATCCCCAATTTTTCTGCCAAAGCCTTTCCCGATGGCAGGCCAGGGAACTCTTGCGCCGTTTCCAGAAGAATGTGATAAAACCTTTCCTTAACTGCGGTTTTGAAATAAGGAGTAATGTTTGGGGTGGAGCGACAGATTAGAAATCTCTCTGCGGACAAAGTATTAATCCTATGCAGACAGGCCTTTCGCCATTGCTCCAGGTATTCCTTTTTTTTTCTAAGGATGCCCTTGTGAACGCCTTTCTTCCCTGTGGCGTAAATGCATGAAGCCGATATTCCCATGGCTCGGGCCACCCCAAGATAAGAGGGAATGCCGTCATAGATGCCAATGGCAAGAAGCAGGATTTCCATTTTTTCTTCGTTGGTTTTAGCACTGTGGAAATCTTTTCCTAGCTCATGCATGAACCAGATATAATAATCAGGCGCATTAGTAGTTTCCTTCTGCGCTTTTTCTCCCTTGGACATACGAGCAATATATATCTCTTTTGCCTTTTATAATTGTTTCTGTTAGTGATAGTACATGTTATGGTACTAATCTATCACTTTTACTTTAAGCTGTCATCTTAAACTATTGTATGAAACTTTAAGCTGTCATCTTAAAATCCACTAAGCAAACACAACCGCACCCATCAATATTATGATCGTTCCTATGATTCTTTGCTTCATGTTCTTTTCCTTGAAATACTTGCTACCTAAATAAACCTGAAATATCATTGATGTTCTGAACTGTCAAAACCAATGTTTATCAAACATGAACTTTAAAGGAAATATCTGTATCCATTTGCAATCATTGTTTTCATTTTGGTGTTTTCCATTAACTCTTTTTGGCCCTTGGTTAACTCTCGGTCTAATTTACATTCTAATAATGTGTTATTATAAACAAAATCTATTTCTGTATTATTTTTATAATAATACTGTGGTTTTTTATCCTTGATCTTAAGGAAAACTAAATTTTCATATAAACTGCCTTTATCTTTATATCCTACTGTAACATTTTTCAATCCTATGTCTCCAATATAGATTTTTTTAGGAGAATAAACTCTTTCGTTTAATGATTTGCTATATCTCTCGATTTGATAGAATAAATATGTTTGTTCAAACATGGTGATATATCTTTTAACTGTTTCCGGGCTTGTTGCCAATACCTTTGCTAGTTTATTGTATGTGAATGGTTTACCTATCCTTTCACATAATAACTTAAACAGTTCCTTAACGGTTTTCTCATCTTTTATGTTATGGTGAGCAATAATGTCTTTATAGATTATCTGGTCAATTAGTTCTGTTAAAATGTTTGGATCTTTTGAAAGTACGTATTCTGGCATCCCGCCGTATTCCAAATATTCCTCAAAATAAGGGGCATATAACTGTTCATCCTCTTTTGCTATTTTAATATTATTAAATTCCAAATATTCTTTAAAACTTAAAGGCAATATTGTTATTGTTCTTGTTCGTCCTGTTATAAAAGGCACTTTAGATTTTAATATTGATGCAGAGGATGATGAAATAAATATTTTAACGTTTCCCATATCAAACAGGTTTTTCAGTTCCTGTTCATAATCTTTTTTATAACCCACCTCATCAAAAAACAGGTATATTTTTTCTTTAAAAGGTAGTTTATGTATGGTGCGAAACTGTTCAACAATATCATTTAATTTTATGTCATTGAAATTTAAATTGTCTAAAGAAAGGTATAAAATCTTCTTTGGGTCAACGCTTTTGATCAAATGATTGATAGTAATCTTCATAAGTGATGTTTTACCGACTCTTCTTAGTCCAGTTAGTACAGTGATTTTGTTGTCATTAATAGTGTCAAAAATTAATGTTTGGATATCTCTATGTTTATAGTTAATTTCCTCTTTATTGTCCCACCATGGGTTATATCTATATAATATTTTTTCTAACATAATAACTATATAAACAGTTCTCTTTATAAACCTTTAAGCTGTCATCTTAAACTATTGCATGAAACTGTAAGCTGTCATCTTAAACTATTGCATGAAACTGTAAGCTGTCATCTTAAACTACATCTAAGCAAATACAATCATGACTGCACCCATCAATATTATGATCGTGCCTATGATTCTTTGTTTCATGTTCTTTTCCTTGAAATACTTTCCGCCTAAATAAACCTGAAATATCATTGATGTTCTGAACAGTGCGGTTGCGTAACCAATGTTCATAAGACCGAACGTTGCCTGGGCAAGCACAGTTGAAACAGTTTGCGCAATACCTCCAATGATTGGATGTTTCGGATGTTTAAGAACAGTGTTAATGTCCTGTTTAGCATTCTTATTAAAATTAAGCATTATGACAAGTGATATTGAAAAGTAAAATATACCAAAAGCTATAATGTTAGTAACAATGTCAGAATTATTTATTGCTAGTTTTTGAAACCCGTTGCCTATTGATAATAATACAATTGCAGACACTGCAAGCTGAATGTTAGGATTATGAATTATCTTTTTGAAAGGTTGACTGTTCTTTAAATTATGTGTATCCAGATGTGATATGTAACCGCCTATTGCAATAACAATAATACCTAAAACCCCTAATGCGCTTGGTATTTCGTTTACCAAGAATATGCCGGAGATTGTAGTTAATATTGGCATTAAAACCATTAACGGTCCAATTATTGATAAATCACCTTTCTTAAGAGCTTTGGTTGTCATTGTTGTTCCTATTACTGCTATGAAAGCAGAAATGAAAGAATAAACCCAAAACAAATCATTTTTTATGGTAAGATTAAGGAAAATTAATCCTAATATTGAAACAATAAATAAGAATATTCGTGTTGTTGTCTGGACAAATATCGGGCTAAACTCTTCAACCAGCCTTTTCCGCTCCATGTACTGAACCGCTTGAAATACGCTCCGGGTTATTGCTAATATTGGTCCTAACATGATTATTCTTTATCTTAATATGATTTAAAAAGGTAATGAAACCGGAAATCCACTCTAAAAATATTTATAAATAAACTTAATTAACTTTTAATATGGTGGATGGGATGAAACAGTGCATTATCTATATTACTTCGCAATTTATTACTTTGCATGGAATTACTTTAAGGGAAAAGATCCGTGAAAAGATGATTAAAGAACAGAGCGAACTGTATTTAGAAAGGGCTAAGATTTGTAACATTCGTGATCCTGTTGAAGGTCTTAAAATATTCTGTGTGTTTACTGAAGAGGTTGATCGGTCTATTGAGGATAGAGTATATGATTTGTTAGTTGAAATATTAACGAAGAATAAAGAAGAAATTGTTAGAGATATTAAAGTAAATGCATGTTTTCTAAATCCTAAAGAATTTGAGAACAATCTGGATTTTAATTTTGAAGGAATATTAATAAAACGGGAAAATGAGTTACAGGAAATGACCTGGGCATTGCAGGGTGCTGGTAAAGTTTTCATGGAATCCTTGGAAGTGATGAGAGAACAACAGAAAGGAGAGATTATTTCTGATATTTTGTTTTTAGAATCTTTGAAAAGAGAACTTTTAGAAATACATGAATGTTTGATGAATTATGATAAAATTCTTCCTGAAAGAATAAGAATTAAACAGTTTTTAATTAGTCCTCCTTCCAATTTGTATTTGTATGATGAGGATAAATATTATCAACTTTATGAACAGATTGAAAGAATTTATATGGATATTAATAAAGTTGAATATTATTTGAAGTTGTCAAGGACTTTTCAGGATAATGATGTTTTAAAATTGACTGATGGTATAACCAAGTTATTAGATAAAAAAAATGACAAAAATGTAATAAAATTATTAGATAATTCTATTAAAAAGATTAAAGATAAACTTAAAAAGAGTGGCGGAGTAAAAAAATTAAAGGGTGATATGGATGAAAAGAATGAGTAATTTAATTTCTGAATTTCTTGGAGAAATTAATCCTTCTGATTTCTATGATAGAATAAGAATGCAAAAATTATTTTATGTATTTAAATACTTAGACCTTTTGACTAAAGATTATTATTATACCTGGCATTTAAGAGGTCCTTATTCGACTTCTGTTGCTAAGGATTACTTTGACGATTTTAATTCTAGAGAAGTTGATATTGGTTTGAAAAATTCTGATAAATTGGAGTTTTTGAAAGAACTGGATGATGACTTTTTTAAATCTTCTGATAAAATGGAGATAGTAGCTTCAATATTATTTATTTGTCAGGATGAAGGGATTGATCTGAATGATACAGATAAAATTACATATCGTATGGACATAAAGAAACCAGATTTTACAAAAGAACAGGTTTTGGAAGTTCTTTCAATAGCTAAGAAGATTGATGAATTAAAACAGCAAAATTAGTTTACTTTACACTTACCGTTTTTGCATGTTCTGCATGGAGCATGAGTTTCTCTTTTATGTGTTGTTACTATTGTGTCAACATTAATGACATTGCCATCTGGATCAATCAATTCTGAAACAACTTCTGTTTTGCTTGAATCTAGTTCATCTGTTATAACCATGTTTGCCAGTTTTGTCTGAAGACTTGTTGTTGGCATTCCTACTCCTTGTGTATTAATTGTAAGGTTACCGTATTGGTAACCCAGGGCAGTCCATTTATTGTTCTCACTAAACCCGTCTGGCACTCTTTTCTTGCTTATCATTGTACTTCCGTCCGCAAGCTGAATCATTCTGTATGTTTGATTAGAAGGTTGTTTTGAATGGAAAAAGATATCCATAGGGGTAAGCAATATTATAGCACCTGCAATGATTGTATAAAATACAGTCTTTGGAATTTGTTTTCCAAGTGTTGGCAAGTGTTTGTCCCTAATTCCCCGCATTTTCGTTCTAGTTAGTTTCATTAAAATTACCTTTTATGTTGTATAAAAAAGCGCGGAGGGAGAGATTTGAACTCCCAAGCCCGTAAGGACACTAGATGACCTTTTTTAGTGCAATTTCTTTTGCAAAGAAAGTGCAATTCAAGTCTAGCGCGTTACCAGATTCTGCCACCTCCGCATAAAACCCTTTTCTTGTAAGAAAAGGTTTTTTATCCAAAAGAACTTTTGTAGGATTTTATTAAACTGAATAAATTGCAAGAGGCCGGATTCGAACCGGCGTAGACCTAAGCCACTGGATCTTAAGTCCAGCGCGTTTGACCAGACTCCGCCACCCTTGCATAAATTGGTGTATAACTATAAAATTTAACGGATGAAATGCTTTGTGAATATTCATTCATGACTAATCTGTCACGAATAACAGTATATATTCTGTCAAACATTTTTAAACATATCTCCTTGTTTTTAGTTTATGAATATTATAGCTATGTTGGACCGCACTCATAAATATTCCAAGGAGCTTGGGAAGAAGGGTAGCGAGACAGACATTTTAATGACCCATAAACATATTGATGACGGTTGGATAACTTTTCTTGACCCGATAAGATATCCTGACAAGATTAAAGGGTTATGCAAATCATTGAACGTTTGCAATAAAATATTTTTGAACGTTGACGAATTGGACAAAACTTTGGGCGAACTGATTTTGTCTGCACATTTAAGCAACAAACCGGGCTGTTTATTTTCAACAATATATTCAAAGCAGGACATTGAAAATTTCATTGGCAAAACCAATTTGAAGGATTGGCCAATGTTTGACAATATTGATGACGTCTTAAGTTTTTGCCTGCAACCTGTGACTGAAACTGCAAGTGATGAATTGGAGATTGCAGTTGACCAGATCTTTCCCGTCAAGGGAATCGGTACAGTTTTGCTGGGCACGGTATTGGACGGGACAATAAACGTTCGTGATACCCTTAAACTTCTTCCATCTAATACTTTTACTGAAGTTCGTTCTATTCAGGTTCATGACGTTGACGTTAAAACTGCAGTCAATGGTGACCGTGTTGGGTTATCATTGAAGAATGTAAACATTGACAAGATTAAAACTGATTTTGTTTTGGTTGGCAAGAACAATGAAAATTGGCTCAAAACTGAAGACAACATTGAGCTTGACTTTAATCAGGACTTAATAAAAAAGGAATTGCCCGGTGTAATACATTTATCTTACCAGATGGCTGACACTGTTGTTAAAGTTGTTGACCAGTCCGGAAAATTGATCGTTAAACCTGAAAACATTTTACTTTACAAGAAAGGGGTACATGGTCTGGTTTACCAGCAGGATACTGTTCCAAGAATTGTTGGCAGGTTTAAGTTTTTATAACTCTAATTTAATTTTTTATAATTCTAATTTGAATAGGTCCCAGAAATCATAAAATACACATGCAATATAAAGTAATAAGAATGATAGGTCTGAGATAATAAAAGAACCCATTATAATTATTGTTAAGTTTGCACTAAATATTAATGATATTCCTATTATTAGCATTAGCAGTCCGGTGGTTATATGTGCTATGTATCTATGTAACTTTTTTTTAGAATTAATTTTTTCATATGTAAATGCAAAATTCCCAAAACATGCAGTCACTGCTATTATGGACATTACAACGATGATGTCACCTGCAGATTCTTTATCTGCTGATAAATTATTGATTAAAAAACTTTGTATTGGATAGAATAAT
>CAYOKY010000055.1:0-6793 GCA_964404695.1 Microcaldota archaeon
CGGTGATGAAGGATTGTTAGGGTTTGACAGGTTAAGTAAAATGTATTCGGGTGTTTAAATGGGGAATATTAAAATGGATTTAATAGGGAATATTAAACTGGATTTAGGTGTTTAGATGTATAGTGCTTTGTTGTTGTACGGGATTGCATTGGTTGCATACATAGCTTACATAGTTGTAGATTTTTATCTGGCCAATATTACAAACAATCCACAATCCATGGCCATGGTTAAGGTTCGTTTGAACAGTGCATTCATCAATAGTATAATCCTTGTTTTGGTCATGGTTGTTTTGACTATAGTTGTAGGTTCAAAAGGCGGGTTCCCGGGCATGATAGCATTGTTAATAGATTCAAATTCTCCGGTTTTTATGCAGGATTATGTTTTTACATTCTTTGAAACTTTGGCATATAAAACGATTCCTCAGCTTGTTTTACAGATCATAGGAGTGTTAGGGCTTGTTCAACGTGTATCAACTACGTTTTCAGCATATTCTCTTGGCGTAGTTTCCGGTAATTTAATTGATTTAAGTATTTTTGAAAGTGCAGTTAATTTTATGTTAACTTTGGCAACTCCAATGCTTGGCAGTATTTATGCTCAGTTATTGGCTATAACTTTAATTGTAAACATTTTCCCTTATTTATTGGGTGGCGGGTTTGTCCTAAGATTGTTTGACTTGACAAAACGCGCCGGTACTTTTATGGTTGCAGTGGCATTGGCGTCGTATGTTATTTTCATTGCCATGTATGCGTTTAATGCTTATATCTTTCAGGATATGATTTCTCCTAGCGGTCTTTATGGTGAACTGCAACAGATACCTGAAGGAGTTGTTACTAATTATGGTATGATTGGCACTGCTGCGAACGTTGTTAATGATGGGTTAGGTTTTTTTATGAATGTAATGTTTAAAATTACATTTTTTGATAAATTATTAAAAATGTTCTTTATATCACTTTTATCATTTGCATTTATAATATTTCAAGGTATACTTGTACCAACATTTTCAACTGTTGTTACAATGACTTCAATAAATGCTTTAATGAAATGGCTTGATAAATTTGCATAGTATATGAAATATGTAAGGTGTATGTATGTTTGAACTGTTTGAACCATGGGTTGGGTTAGGATTGTCGGTTGACGTTCCTTTGCTGATGGTGATAGGAACCATCTTTTCATTAGCCCTAACCATAATCGTTTATTACTTCTCTTTTATTATTAATAAGCAGGAATGGCAGGCATTTGCAAAAAAAGAAATTGGACAGATTTTCCTAAACTTTTTATTGTTTTGGTTCATATTTTTCATTATAGGTTTTATCATTGGGTCAAACGGGTTAATGGAAAACGTAGTTTTGTTTATTATGCCTGAAGCAGATGCAAGCAATACTGATTATTATACTGACCTTTCTGATGGCTGGGAAAAGGGCGCAGTATGGGACAGTTCAGGCAGTCAATGTTTATTTACCAAGGAATGGGTTAACGGTAATGATGTTAAGTACCCTATCCATTCATGCATCGCTTTGAAAAATATTCATGATTTGGCTTCTTTGGACGTTGACATATTAACATACATTTTCTATAAAGGTACGATTTTCAGGGTATTTTCAGAAAGTTCATTCAATCTTGGTACTCATCAATGGGCATGGGAAACATATCCTGGGGAGGGTTACAAGATTACTATAGATCATATGCAGGAATTGTTTGATTTGGTAATGATTTCTTATGTTTTACTTATGCTTCAATATTATGCTTTAGATGTTTCAACCCAAATAATATTTCCTTTGTTTTTAGTGATAGGTATGCTTTTGCGTAACGTTTATTTCTTGCGAAGAATTGGAGGTTTTCTTGTAGCTTTGGGCCTGGCGTTATATTTTGTTAGTCCTTTAATTTATATGGTGAATTATCATTTAATTCATGATCCTGTGTCAACTCCCAGCTATCTTCATCTTTATCAAGGTGGGTTATATTATCAGGATTTAAGGATTAAAACAGATAAAAATAATGAATTTGTATTTGGCGGTTTTGACAAGGCGTTGGAATATGCTACCGGTGATGCGCCCGAGAAGTTTTCAATGAGCGATAATAGTAGTTTTAATATTCTGGATCCCTGGGGCGCAGTGAGTGGTATACGTGATCTTTGGTCACTTGTTCCTACTCCTTTGGCCAATTTATTTCTTATGGGGACTTGGTTTGTTTACAAATTTTATTGGGATATTGTTGCAGAAATTACCAAGTCACTATTCCTTGATCTCCCGCGCGGAGGCATTGGTGCATTTTTAGTTAATTACGGTGGTTGGACTCATATGGTTGCAAGGATATTAATGTTTACTTTGATTTCTCCAATATTGTCAGTATATAGTTTGGTTGCGTCAATAAAAACATTTTCAGCTATGCTTGGCGGTGAATCAAAGTTATTAGGGTTGTCGCATTTCTTATAGGTGGTTATGGATGAAACAGGGGATTAAAACTTTACTGGTGTTTGTTCTGTTCTTGTCTATTGTCAATGCTGATAGTGTCAATGATTTTGTTGGTATGGATTTTACTGAGCAACAGAATGTCATTACCAGTGACCTTGAATCACAAAACTGGGAAGTTTCAGTTTGCGATCCTCCGGGAACAAACAATAATGCGTCTGCAAACTCAACCAATACTTGGTCAACACCTATAATCCTTTCAGCATTGATTAGTGTAATTATAGGGGTACTTGTTTATTTCTTAAGGCAATTTGTTAATGATTCAAAAGCCAGTGCATGGTTCGGCAAGGAGTTGTATCAGATTTTTGCCAATGTGTTATTGATTTTCTTTATTTTATTTTTGTTTGTTGTTGTTAATCCATCTATTGCTGTTGCTCTCCAGTCTTATCACGGTTTAGATGTGCCATACAATTTGCAACAAATTGCATGTTATTATTCATTGAATATTCGGGACAGTATGTTTGTAGATTACATGATGGCTCTTTTTGCACAGGGCTTGATGTCTTTCGCAGCATCAATACAGTTTCCTTTCATACCTTTTACATTAGTGGCTTTTGATTTAAGCTTGTCCAAGTTTTATTATATGCTTTCAAGTTTACTGGATTTTGTTTTAAAGCCGTATCTGGGTGCCATAGCCGAATGGGTGATAAAGGTGCCCCTAATTCAATTTATTTCAACTTCCCTTGTTCAGATATTACTGCCCATAGGTTTAGTTATGCGTAACTTTTCATTTACCCGTAAAGCTGGAGGAGGAATAGTTGCATTGTGCTTGGCATTATTTTTCGTTTACCCCGCTTTGTTATACATTAATTCAATAATTATCAGTGATATGTTGAACGTGGACTTCGAGGATATGATCAGTTATGGCGTATTCGTTGCAAGATATAGGGCTTTTGCATTTTTGAGATTTTTCAATAGTGCGACGTTTATTGCTTTTATTGCTTTTATGAGCGGTCCTTTGGCGGAGATTCCAATTGTACTTTCAAATAATATTTTGCCTCCTTTTGCATCAAAAGCATTGTTTATTAATCTTTCAGGTTATGTTCGCGGTTTTATTTTGTTATATGCTTCTAATAGTTTGGGAAGTGCTATTGGTAAGGTAACCAAACTATGGTGGTTATACAAATTTATAGCGCCTTATTTATCATTGGGAATTGTTATATCCTCATTCTTTTCAATCTTTAAGATGATGGTTTCAAGGATTTTGTTAATGGCATTTCTTGTAAGTATAATTTTGCCATTGTTTAATTTATCAATAACGTTAACCGCAGCAAAGGATTTGTCACGTTTCCTTGGGGAAGAAATGTCGTTTGATTCCCTGTTAAAATTGATTTAGTGATAATATGGTATTTACAGATATTGCAACGATTTGTTCGGGCGGTGCGCCTTTTGGTCAATGGGCATTTTATACATTTATAATTATGGTAATAAGTTCATCAATTTATGGATTTTTATATTTTCTGTCCAAGTTCCTTAACTCCCCAAAACTTTCAGTTGAAGTTTCCCAGGAAATTTTGCAGATGTTTTATACTGTATTTCTGTTCGTTCTTTTGTTAATGTTTTATACTGGCATGTGTAATATTGATATTGGATCATTTTTTGATACTCTGCCCGGTGGGTCAGATTATTCAACATATTACTGTGGTACAAGCCCTGATGCATGCAAGACACCATATGACTATGGTTCTTCATATTTGAAAAAAGTAAACGAATGGGGTTCTGAAACCATAATCCTAACTGCTGCAGCATTTTCATTAATGAGTTCCCTTGGGTCTACTAAAGCTTCAGGAAGTTATCAAAAAGCAGAGCCGTTTACAGGTTTAAAACAGATTGCAGACAGCGTTTTGAATTTGGCTATGATGTCCTTGATCATTATTTTCTTTTCATCATTGACGCAGATGATTATTTTGTATTATTCATGGTCCCCAATGATAGGCATTTTCCTTCCGTTCGCATTTTTCCTGCGGTCGTTTGCTCCAACCAGAACTATTGGGGGTGCAATTATAGGAGCGGTCCTGACATTGTCAGTGTTTTATCCATTATTATTAATGATTAATGGAATGGTTATGGTTAATATCCAACCTGAAATTGCATTAACAATTTCAAAAGCAGCTTTAGGTCCGATTGCACTTGCATGGGTTTCATATGGGTTCAGTAATGTAATCATTGCATCTGAAGGCAACCCGAAGATTCACAATTTCCTGGTGAATAAATTTGGAATAGCAAAATTAGGAAGCTTGGCAGGTAAGCTTTTAAGTTTTCAACATGCTATTAATCTTACCGTTCTTGTGACGGTATTGCTTGCAGCCATAACGTTTATTGTTACTTTGATGTTTGTTATTGGCAGTTTATTTATTGCAGGTGTTTTATTGCCTTTGTTAAATCTTTTAATATTGGCAGAAATAAGTAAAGCGTTATCAGCAATGTTAGGTGAAAGTTTAAATGTTGCAAATCTTACGAGGATTGTTTAGGTGATAATTTGTTAAATGTACAAGTATGGTTGTTGTGGGTAGCGATTTCAATGGTTATCGGTTTGGTGGTAGCCGTACTGTTATACTTATTGTCCAAGTTTTTCAATATTTCTGAGCTTGAATTTAAAGCCAAAGGTTATGTTTTTGATGTTGTATCCACCGGCTTGGTCATTTTAGTTCTTTTCCTATTTCTTATTCTTCTTTCTGAAGGAGGTCGTGTGTTTTCACTTACTCATATGATTTATACAGATTATAGTGATGATGAAATTTCCATACAAACTTATACTTCTGATATTGGAGTTACTCCTGGTGCGGATTTCCCAAGCTATCCTCTTGTTTCATATTATATTGCAACTAAGTTGATACCCGGTGCATTGGCCAATGATGCATATTATGTTAAGCTTGCTACTGTAACCAGTCCGAATGTCTATGCTCTTCGTTTATTAAAAAGTAATTCTGAATTGATGAGCAGTTGGTTTACGATTATTAATACTGTTTATTTTATTCCTAAAACCATGTCTGCAACAGGGATAACCAAAGGAGTATCTTTGCAGAGTAAACCACAAGGATGGTTTTCGGGGGTAATAGGCACGCCCATATTTTCGTTTATTGAATTTATGATGGACCGGATCGATACTGCAATTCTCTTCCAATATATATTTTTTGAATTGATTCATTATGGACAATATGTTGCATCTTTTTTAATTCCTCTTGGAATTATTTTGCGGTTATTTGTCCCGACCAAGGGGATGGGTGGTATGTTCCTGGCGTTTGGGTTGGGTTTAGGGTTTGTTTTGCCT
This sequence comes from Microcaldota archaeon, assembly GCA_964404695.1. Lineage (GTDB taxonomy): Archaea > Micrarchaeota > Micrarchaeia > Anstonellales > JAGGVH01 > JAGGVH01. The sequence goes on from CAYOKY010000055.1 coordinate 5,740, forward strand.
TTGGTTTATGTATACATAAGTTTGGTAATGGAACTGGTTTACCCGACTTCATTTTCCGCACATATGATCAAATCAATTGAAGATGATAAAGGTTATCTGATTGCTAACCAGGTATTGAATGAAGCAATAGAAGATTGTAGGATTGATATGGATGATATGGACCTTTTTGTTAGTGCTTACGGAGGAATAATTCCTTTGATTGGAAAGATTGTGAACTATTTACAATCTCAGTTTATGTCATTGTTTTTATTCAGGGCATTGGTTTACCCTGTTGTATCTTTGACTGTTGTTTATACATTTATACGTTCTGCTGGAATGTTGTTCGGTGCAGATCTTAGTGAAATTGCAAGAGGACTGGCAAAATTAATTTGAGGTATTTATATGAAATTTAAGTTTTTGTTGGTGTTGGTTGTTATATTCCTTTCATACGGTTGCTTGAATTTCAGGAACGTTGAAAATCCGGATTATTGTAATAGTTTGAAAGGGTTTAGCAAGGATAATTGTTATTTAAAAGTTGCAAAGGAATGGGCATTTAAAGGAGATAAATCTGTTAATGATATTAAAAAGATTTGTGACAAAATAGGTAACAAGTTTTATGGAGATCAATGTTATTACAATTCTGCTATTTATCGTGCTTTATTGTTATCTGAAACAGGTGAAAATGACCTTGCAAAAGGGCAGGGTGTAACTTTCTGTAATGATATCAAGGATGATGACGTAAGATTTGGCTGTTTGACTTCTATTGCATTAACAACCGATGACCCTGGAATTTGCAATAATATACCTACTCAATCGTCTGTCCTCGTTCAAACATTGATGTCTGCTTTAACCTCAGATACTGAATATAATTATGATTACCGCCAGCAGTGTTTGGATAGTTTTCCTCCTGAATATTTTGAGGTTGGGCCTCCTGAACCTTAAGTAATCTGATGAAAGTTTTAAGTAATCTGTTGAAATTTAGTTGAACCTGCTACCTTTTCTGTTTCCCTTTAATTTTTTTCGTTCAATTTTTTTATCCTGTGAATTAGTATTCTTCTTGTCAAGAAGACTGTCC
>CAYOKY010000056.1:0-6735 GCA_964404695.1 Microcaldota archaeon
TGCATTCAATAAAGTTTATTTTAAATATAATCCGCTTAATGAAAAACTCGCAAGGTTAGATTTGGAAATGCATGGTATGGGCAAGGGAATTAAAACTTATGAGAAGGACTATAAGGTCTCTGCACAGGGTGACAGGTCCACAGCTGGCGAGTTAAATTATGAAACCAATACAGATAAAAGTTATATTTATGATGAAGTTAAAGAGGATTATGTTCAAAGTGCTGAAAAATATGAGCAGATGTTATATGCACAGTCCAAGAATCTTAATTTGAATGGTAATGTGATACGTAATTTGCTTGTTGATTCTCATAAAGAACTTGATATGGATAAGCTTTCATTTACAAAGGTTCAGGATACTGACTTGCTTGTCAATCTTGATGTGACTGGTTCAAATTATGTTGTTAATCTAAATGCCCAAACTGAAACTGAATCCGGAACATTGATAGATGATAAGAAAAGGCGTGATATTGAATTGCGTGCTTATTACAAAAATAACGGGAACTGGTACATGATTACTGAACGAAACTTTTATGATGACTTTAGTGAAAAACTTGAAAAGAATGGAATTTATGCTCAGATGTACACATATAATGACCGTTTACGGACAGGTGCAGAACATTTGATTATTCAGCCTGAAGGTGAAACGGAAAATACTCAGGCATGGGGTGCATTTTTCGGTTTTTATTTTGAAAACCTTAAAACATCAGTTTTTGCTGTTAAGAGTAAGGAAAATGAAGGCGCTGTAACAGTTAATATTGTATTGGGTGAAGATGAGAAGAAAAAACCTAATGAAATGTTGTCTGCAGGTTTTTATCTGTTGAATGATAAAGACATTTCATATGAAAGTTCGTTAACACCTGGTCAGGAATTGAAAGGTGCCAAGGAACGCGGTGTAATGGTTTTAGATTATTTGGCACTTGAAAAGTGGAAGGCAAGTATTTATTATGGAGGCCGTACTGACAGGGAAGATTTTGGCGGTCGTATTATGAATAAGAACGCAGGCCTTGGTATGGGTTACATGAGAAATGGAAATGAAAACTGGTACATGTTATCTGCAGGTTATGATACCAAAAGGGTTACTGGCAGGTCATATTTTGAACAGAATAATGATTTGAAAGAGTTTGGGGTATTATCGTCTGTTAACCTTGGAAATACTGATAATTTTAAGGATATAAGTTTGGATGTTTATGCGAACACTAGATTTGATAGTGCTAATCCTTTGAAGTTTGGGTCTGACTCTGAACTTGAACAAGGGGTTGTTTCTATTTTAAATCAATATAATGATCTGGAAAAAACGTTTGGTGAAATCAGAAATATAAAAGGTGACAAGGAAGCTGAAGCGTTTTATCAGGATAATATGTTAAGTATAACCAGGAATCTGATAGAATTGATGGATGATTTTAATCTTGATGATAATATGTATAATTCCAATGCAATGGCAGGTTTTAGGATTAATTGGTATGACCAGAATGGTGATTATCAAACGATTAAGTTTACAACTACCATGACTTCAGTTAATGATAAAAATCAATTATGGGCAATGGTAGAATATTCAATGCTCAGAGACAAAGAAACTTTGATTCAGAAACTTGTTCCCAATACTGTAATGCTGGCAGTGCCTGAGAAAACAAATATTGATGAAAATGAATCTTCCAAAGGTATGTTTGGTGCAAGATGGGATTTTGATAAGACGGTTTTTTCTGTTGTAGGGTTTGCCGATAAGGATTCCAATGTCGGTTTGGTAGGCGGTGCTTCAATGAAATTCCCTAATGCCAAGGAGAACAAATACCTGGGTCTTCAGTTGGGTTCAAGTGGAACATATTATACTATGCGCGCAGCTTACGGTGGTAAAAATTTTGCAATCGCTACAGAGTTTGACAAAAATATTGCAGGTAGCAAGGATTTATTGTTGGGCATCGGCGCTTCACGGTTTGACAGAGGATTAATTTTTAATTTAAGTGCTGCATTTGTCCAGGCAAATTATGAAAAGATTCCAAATATTCCTGCTACTGTAGATGATCTTGAGGTTAAGTATAATAATGTTATGAAAGCGATAAAAACTAACCTTTCGGTTTCATATCCCTTTGTTGTTTATGGGACGAGAACCACATTACAGGGTTATCTGGAAAGGTTGGATGTAATGAAACCTTTACCCACAAGTGAATATGAATTCGGGTTAAAACTTGGTTTAGGATTTTAACCGGCGTTTTATTTTTTATATTTTTTAATCTTCTAAGTTTTCCTATTTTAGTTTTTCATATTTTTCCTTTATTTTTCCCGGATACTTTTCATGACATTGATGATGCAGAGTTGTTGCACTGTTATTGCATCGAACGGTTTCCTTAATGTTTTTAAAGGTTAGGTATGATAAAATGTTACATTGTTTAATGGGGGTGTTAAAGTGAATAATATAGTTTATTTAACTTTACTATTTGGTATATTGTTTTGTTTGAGTATGTTCATGGGTTGTACTGATCCTGAAATTATTGAAAACCAGACAACATCTGGAGCATTTGTTATTTTTATGGATCCGCAGGATACTTCAACACAGTTGTTGATTGACAGGGCTGAAATCCTAACTGGTCAGCAGGTTGAAAGCAAATGCGTTGACTTGTCAAAACTGCAAACAGGTACTGCATCAGATTCAGAGGCGACATGTTTATTGAATAATCCAACATATGAAGATGACATGCAAACATTGGAAGGACTGCTTAGCCAGGGTTATCAAACTACTTTATATTACTATGATAACCAGTCATATCAACCAGTAGCATTATCATTAAATCCTTCAATGATTGCCAGTTCACTGTGCAATTATTCTAATTGTGAAGTTGAACATAATAAGGTTGATGTAACAATTTACATTGTCAATGAGGACGATAAAAATGAATTGATTTTGCTTGACAATTTGCAATCTGCCGGGTTATTGATGAATTATAACTATGTTACAATTAATGATATTACAGATTTAAGCGGGTATGATGTGGCCAATGCACCGATAATAGTAATTAACAAAGATGACATTGATGTTGACAATGAGTTTATTGTTGATTATGTATTTCCTTCATTAGTTAATCCGTCATATTATTCACAAACCGGTTGGAAATTTGAAGACATGGGCGATGCATACGTTGGTGAAAAATATAATTTGATTGATTCTGACCATTATCTTGGTGATTTGATAAAACTTAATGCTAAGTATTATGTTAAGAGTATGGATGAAGAATCATATTTGAGTTATATGTTAAATTATGGGATTGATTTGAATTCTGAAACCATTTTGTACGATGACAATGTAACATTAAATGTTGACGCAGAATATCTGCCAGTCCTGGTTTTTGATAATATTACAACTGAACAAAAGGAAGACCTGCTCACCAGGATTAAGTCTCCGTTTGAAGCATATGAAAACAATGGTGCAGTTGTAGTAGAGTTGGCTTCTCCGGACCTTCAAAATTATATAGGTGAAGGGTATGACAACGTTACTTTGGACATGTTTATTATGTCTGAGTGTCCTTACGGATTACAAATGCAAAAAGCAATTATACCTGTTGCCAAACTTTTGGATGGTGTTAACGGTGTGCAAATCAATAACCTATTTGTTGATTATGTAATGCACGGTCAGCCGGAAGCAGATTATAATTTGATTCAATATTGTGTTGCGGAAAATACTGATTTGATCTGGGACTATCTTGAATGTTTTGTTCAGGCACGGGATAAGGCAGATGTATGCTTGGCTGAACTTTCAATTGATAAAGCTATGATTGATCAGTGTGTTAATGAAACAACAACACAATATAACATTCAGGGAACATCTTTTCCAATATTTGCACAGGAAAATGAGGAGCATGGCATAACAGGGTCGCCAGGTGTAGTGTTTAACGGTAAAAAGGTAAACATGAACCGGAATGCAGAATACATTAAGAATGTAATCTGTGCACACATGAAAGATAAACCCGATGAATGTAATACTGACCTTAGCGGTTTCGGTAATGCGGCAACGAGTTATGGCCCTATTATTTCCAGCGGAACTGGTTCAACGACTGCAACATGCGGTTAATTTTTTCTTTTATTTTTAAATTATTTATTATTTTTTCTCTTTTTCCTCTCTTAATATCATTTTGTTTTTTAGGTACCCTGCCGATATCTTTTTAAATTTATAATTTTTATAATTAAATATGAAGATGGTTATGGACAAAGCATTAGTTGATTCATTAAAAGTAATGTTAACGTTTCCATTAGAAATAGTTAAAGCAGGTTTTATGTTGGGATTGTTTTACTTTTTATATATTGCATCTGGGTTGCTTCCGATTTTATTATTATTTTATATTATTGTCGGTTTGAATTTATGGACTTATTATATGCCTTATATTTTCCTGGTTGTTTTTGTTATAAGTTATTTGGTAGTGTTGTATTTTCTTAGCGGTGTTTCAGCTGCGTTTGGGCGATTGATGATTGACCTTGAAAAGAACAGGATCAAGTTTTCATTATTTAGGTTTATTGAACTTACAAGCCATTATGCAAGCCGTATGTTTATATTTGAAATTTTGAAGGCATTTATACTTCTAATAGTGTTATTACCTATTATTGGTGTTTTGGTAATACTTAACATGTTTGAAATGTCCTTAATATTTATACCTTTGTTGTACCTGGGGATTTGGGCTATTACTTTATTTATTCCATGTTCCTTGGTTATGGAGGATGTCCACTTAATGGTGGCCATTAAGAATGGGCTGGGAATGATACGGAAAAAACCAGTGGACTGGATACTTCTTATTTTTATGTTTACAATTATAGGTGTAATATTTCTTGTAATACCTGTTGTTAATGTTTTACTATATATGTTCGTATTTCTACCTTTATTGTGGATAACAACGTGTTTAACTTATCATAGTGGTAGATAATTATGTTAACTGAACTTTTGACTGATGTACATATCCCTTTTTTTCATGAGATTGCCCTATTTTTCAATGAACCGTATGGATTAATTTTGGCAACAACGGTTTTGATTTTCTGTGTAACATTTTATTATAAACAACAAAGAAATGTTTTGCCTTTATTGTTATTAACATTTTTTGTTTCAATCTTATTTGCGTACGGTGCAAAGATGATTTATGATGAACCAAGGGTATGTATGGGTGATAAGGTTGAATGTCCTGAGTCCAATGCGTTTCCAAGTTTACATTCGGTGTTTGGGTTTGCTTTAATGATTCCTGCACTGGGTACGCCTGCATTTTGGATTTACCTGTTATATGCAGTTTTGATTGCGTTTAGCAGGATTTATCTAGGAGTCCATAGTTTATTGGATGTTGCAGGCGCGTTTGCTGTGTGTTTAATAGCGTTTAATCTATCAAAACTGGTGTTAATTAAATTAAGGGTGATATCCAATGCGCCTAGAATCTGAGAGACAAATTTGTCATATAATTTTGGGATTATTTTTCATTTTGTTACATTTGTTAATCGGTCGTGAATTATTGTCAGTTTTATTATTTTTGGTATTAATAATCGGAATAATCATAATAAATTTTAAACTTACTACCAAACTTAAAATACCGTATATAGACCGCCTGCTTTTCAGGTTGGAAAGGCCTTATGTTACTCCGGGCCTTGGATCGTTCTGGTTCGTGGCAGGGATATTCATAACCGCGTTGATGTTTATTGATTTTGCTAAGTTTATGGCAGTGGTTTTAATCTTAAGTTTTGGAGACGGGTTGGCAACGTTGATCGGCCAGAGGTTCGGTAAACATTTTCTTCCTTGGAACAAAAATAAAACGTTTGAAGGGATGTTTGGTTTCTTTATTGGTTCATTAACAGCATTTTTCGTTTACCCGAGTATTATTACCTTTTTCATCATAATTATAAGTGCATTTGGAGAGACATATTCAAAGTACATTGACGATAATATACTGGTGCCGTTTATTGCCGGGACATTGTATTTTATTTTTTAATCTTTTTATTTTTTCAATATTTTAATCTTTTAAATTATTTTTTGTATTTTAGATTATTCAGTTTTTAATTTGTTTGCGTTTTGGGCGTTTTTTATTTTTTAAATTACTAAAGCCCCAGCTTCGATCATGCCCGCAGTTTAAACATTTATAAATTACTCTTTTATTTTTGTGGTTAATACGAACCTGAACCTTGTCCTGGGTCCAATACGTATAACATTTCTTACAGAATTGTCTTTTTTGTTCCTTGGTTAACCTGAGGTTGACTGATGTTCTTATCTTTTCAATTAATTTACAATATCTATTAGATAAAAAGGGATGAGAAGTAGAAAAATTCTTTGCTAACTCTAATAATTTTGCAACCCTTTCTGTAGCGGTTTTCTTTCTTGTCTTTTTTAATGAACTTTTCATGTTGTCACTTATTATTCATCCATACATTTACAATATGCTTCTTTGCCGTTACTATAACATTCGTGTAGATTACATTCCCCTACCTGACCGACATAAAATTTTTCCTGTGAATTTTGTATAAAACTTGATGCTAACGTCTGGTCTGTTGTTGAAGTAGTTGGATTTGTAAACAATGCCATCATTATAATGGCCACCATGCCAAAAATTATTGCCAATTCCTTTTTATTCATATTTTCACCCCTTTTATAATATGGGCCAGAAGGGATTTGAACCCTTGACCTCCGGTTTACCCAGAAGTAAAGGTTAGAGCCTTCTAAACGTGACCGTTCAGAGTCATATAAGACCGGCGCTCTAACCAAGCTGAGCTACTGGCCCACAT
>CAYOKY010000057.1:0-6700 GCA_964404695.1 Microcaldota archaeon
CTTAAAAGACATAAAGAAGATGTTCTCAGGTGTAATGACTATCAAAGAAGTTAATGTTAAACAATATGACATTTATGAAACTGCAAAGAAAACTGTTGAGATTATTGATAAACAAAAGAAAGATGACATTTACATTAATGTTACAGGTGGCAGGAAAACCTTAATGCTTGGAGTTATTTACGGTGCTTACGCAAGAAGTGAAATGGTTAAACAGATCGTATATTGTACAGAAGAAAACAATGAATTTATTGAACTTCCTAAGATGGCTTATGACTTAAACGAAATGGAAAGACAATTATTAGAAGTAATTAATAAGAAAGGCAAAATCAAAGTACAGGAAACCGCTGAAGACATGGGTAAAACCCGCGGTTTACTTTACATCTATTTAAAGAAACTCAAAAGCATGGGACTGGTTGATAATAACTTTGAAATAACACAATCAGGAAAGATTGCTTTATTGTAACATTCCAAACATAAACAATGGCCTTTTCATGTAATCATGCTGGCCCGGATGAGTCAAAACAAATTTATGTTTAGATTTAATTCCTTTAAATTGTGTTAAGTTCTTATGTTTGCCACCAACCTCAAAAATCACATCATATTTCCGGATATAATAATCGGGCGTCTTTTCTCCCCTGGGATTTTTTAGGTAGTTAATATCTAACCCATTCATAATAGACGCTTCAACAAAAAAATCTTCCCTAATATCACCAATACATAATTCTAATGGTTTATACAATAATCTATAAGGAAGGTTCATTAAAATCTTAGGTTCTCTTGTTACATTAGTTCCTTTAGGTTTAATCACATTCAAAATAAACGCTTTCTCAAGCAGTTCAATATACTTTTCAACTTTATACCTACTTATCTTTGTATTGGATGAAATTGAACTGTAATTCATATCTTCAACTGGTGACAACCCAATGAATTTAACGACTTTGATAATCTTTTGAACATCTTCAAGTGTCAAATCTGTTGTTTGTATTATGTCTTTTTGGATAATCTTGTTTAAAATATTAGAAAATAAAGCAATATCCAAACCATTAATCGTAAAAGGATAGAGACCCCCTTGAATATAATCATCAAACATTCCTTCATAAGCTATGGTTTTCCCATAATATTCCTTAGATTTCTGCGGATCAACGAAGTCATCATAACTTATCTTCTCAACATTAATATCCTTAAAATAAAGGTATTCGTTAAATGAAAAAGGCAACATTAAATATTGTTTAACCCTTCTAGAAAGGTCATAAACTGAAGAATACAAACTTATTGATAATGAACCTGTAAACATTATTTGAATATTTAAAAAGTCATAAATCTTTTTAAGTTCTCTTTCATAATTAGACAAAAAATGTATTTCATCTAACAATAAACATTTTATGCCTTTATTTACAAGCTCTTTTGCAATGTCAAACAAAGATTTATCAAGAATAACACTATCTAATGAAATATAAAATGAATTATCAATATCAGATGCTAATTGTCTTAATAATACTGTTTTACCTGACCCCCTCGGGCCAATAATGGCTATAAATGTTTTCTTGCCGATTTCTAAGGATACATCATTATAGACATATCTTTTCTTGTTGTATGTTGCCCCTTCTGTTTTAGCTATATTATTAAGTTCTAATAATTCATTATTCATAATAGCATTATTGAAACATCTCTTTATAAACTTATCTACATTTCGTTAAATCTGTTTGATAGAATGCATGCATTTCGTTAAATGTTTTTAATGAAATGTAATTTAAGGATGAAATATAATTATAACTCATAGATATACAGTAAAGCATAAGATTATAAGGATTAACTTATAACAAAACTCTATGGAACCTAAAAAACTTGATACTAAAGAATTTAACGCACATTTAAACAAGAAATAGGATTTATAAGTAATTATGATGTTTTTGAGCATATAACAACACCAACAGAAAATATAACAACACCAACAGAAAATATAACAACACCAACAGAAATAAACAAACAATTAGAAAATAATAATTGTGAGAAATAATTAAAATATTGGAATGAGTTGATCATATGGAACTTAATAACGAAAAGCTTGAAGTACTTAAACATAACGGCAATACTTTGGTTATTGCAAACCCTGGAACAGGCAAAACTACACTTTTGGGTTACAAATATGTTGAATTAATAAAAAAAGGCACTGACCCAAAGGACATATTATGTTTAACGTTTACGAACAAGGCCAAAGCAGAAATGGAAACTAAAATACTTAAACTGTTAAAAGAAGAAAAAATTAAATTTGACCTGTCAGATGTTAACGTTTACACCTTCCATTCATATGCACTTGACAGCATTGAAAATGACGACTTGGTAAGTTCAAACTTCTTAAGATATTCAATCTATAAGTATTTTATTAAAAATGAAATTCTTAACTACTCTGAAGCTTACGTCTTAAGTGATATCGTGCCTAAGATGGAAAACCTGATGAGATATTTGAAAAGTTTCGGTATTTTGCCCGGAGACATTAACATTAATGAAGTTAAACAATATCTTGAAGAATATAAAAACACATCCAAAGCGGAGATGGATAAGTTTGCAGAATGGTTTGTTAATGTTTATGAATATTATGAAACACAAAAGCAGGGGATAGATTACGCAGACATGCTGTTAGAGTTTAGGAAAATGAAAAATAAACCCAAATTCAAACACGTTCTTATTGATGAACTGCAGGATGTTAACACTATTGAAGCTGACATTGCACTTGATTCCGGTGAAACTTTTTTCGCAGTGGGCGATAAAAAGCAGGCGATTTTCGGGTTTCAGGGCGGTTCAATCATAAACTTTGAAAAGTTTAAGGATTCTAAAGTTTTCGTGTTATCAGAAAACTACAGAAGCACCAATGAAATATTATATTATGCAAAGGAATACTTCTCAGACAAGACTAAGGACCATGAACATAAAAAAGACCTTGAAAACCTAAAAAACCCAAACAATAAAACTGGTCCAAAACCAAAGTTATATTCTTTAGAAAACGAGAACCCTTACCTTGCGGTTTGCAGTTTGATAAATCAACTTAAGAATAACAGTAAACAGATTGCAGTCATTACCAGAAGCAATTACCAAATATTAACACTTTCAAAAATGTTAAAACAAATGGGGATTGACCATTCATCTTCATACTTTGCATCATCAGACGATGCAAGAGGCCATGTAATAACATTCGTAAAAGGAGTTTTTAGTAAAGATTTGGATGATATCAAGAATGCAATGTTTACTCCTTTCTTTCCAATAACATTACAAGATGCATTTGAAATATCAACAACAAATAAAGATGAATTAACAATAGATAAAATCTATAACAAAAGCCCGGAATTCAAAAAACTGAAAAACAAAATCAATAACGTTCTGGAAGTTAACACTTTGTTTGACAGATACATATTTCCGATAGCAGTCGCACACGGCAAAGAATATTTATTAGCAACTGTTAATCTTAAGAACGCGTTCAATGAAGCATTAGAATATCTCGGTGATAAGAGCTTAAACAACCTTATAGATTACTTTAAAAGCGCTGACCTTCTGGGCAACGAACCAAACGTTGAAAAACAGATAATCCTAACAACCATTCACAAGGCCAAGGGCAGGCAATTTGAAAAGGTCATATATGTCCCTAAACAACCAAGAAACAATGCGAATTTCCAGGATGAAGTTGTTAAAGCCATCCTTAAAAGCAAACAATTGGACGCTGAAGAGGAGATAAGTGAAGAAGCTTTAAGAATGGACTTTGTTGCAATGACAAGGGCAATTGAAGAGATGTATATCATTCCAGATAAAATGGACAAATATGTAAATGAATATTGCGAAATAACCCCTCTTAAGATTGATCCAATTGAAGTAATGGAAGTCTCTGAAAAAATGAAACGGGCTTATGCATTTTTTGTTAACGGCAATATTGAAAAATCACAACAATTACTGAACGATAAAAACCCATGGGTATTACAATTCTTTACAAACTATTTTGAAAGCATTGACCATTTATCATTTAGCGGGTTAAACATTAAGTCTGAGGACTATTTGTTTAGAAATATATTAAGGATAAGGGAATTTTCCAAGGCTGCCAACACAGGCAGTTTAGTCCATGAATATGCTGAAAAAGTATTGAAACATGAAAACATTGAAACTAACCCTAGAATTCTGCAGTATACACAAAACGTTGATACACTTATTAGTAAGATCAAAGAAGAATATCCGGAAGTTGTAGGTGTTGAAGAAAGATTTAAGATAAATCTCAAAGACATAATTAATACAGATGAAGATTTATTGTTACATGGAATCATAGATGCCATCTTCAAAAAAGGTGACCAATACCTTATCGTTGACTGGAAAACTAATAAAAATAATGATGGAAGCAAACACAGACAGCAGTTAGAAGTTTACAAGCATGTTTACTCTAAACTTAAGAATATTCCTTTAGAAAATATTAAAGTTGCAATCGAGTTTGTTGGGTTAAGACCAGTCATAAATATGGATAAAATTGACTGCAACCTTGACAACAGGCAACCTCAAAAGAATACTTTCCAGACATTTGAGAAACATGCACAAACAATATTAGGGTGGAAACAAAACCCCAAACTGTTCATAGAAAGCTTGACAAACATTGACAACCCATTAATATCTGCGTTGATTGAACAGTATGAGGAAGAAAAATAAGAAAAAGAAAAATAAGTGAAGCAATCAAAATATATGGATTTTAAAATCCGCCCTGATACCCATATTTCTTACCTTCTTTTGTCATTTTACGTCTCGTTATACTAGCTATTTTGTTTATCAATTCTTCCCTACTATCTCCTTCAAAACCTGAAACATGTAATACTGATCCATTTTTAAATTTTATATCTCTATGTTTCTTTGGTTTTGGTTTTCTTTGTTGGTGAACTTCTGACAATGAAACTAACTTTTTAATTTTCTTCTTTTCATTCAACTTTTGGACCCTTTCTTTTTCAACTAACTTTTTAATTTTCTCTTTTTCTTTCATCTTTTTAAGTTTTTCCCTCTCCTTTTTATCCTTTATTTTGTTTTTTCTAGCAATATCCTTTAGATTTAACGCTGTTATTCTTTCTGTGTGCCTTTTTAGACATGATGCCATGTCTCCATATTCCTTAACTTTCTTCTTTTTAATTTTCTCCCTCCCCTTTTTCTTCTTTATTCTGCTTTCTCTAGCAAGTTCCTGATGAAGCAATGCTTCTTCCTTTTCTGTGTGCCTTTTGATACATGATGCCATGTCTCCATATTCTATTACCATCTTATCACCTAACAGAGATAAACAATTCCAATAATATAAATGTTAGTGACTAAAATAGTCCGAAAGGAATATAAACATTTACTTCCATATAGATAAAGGTGATAATATGTTAATTGAACTTAAACAGATAATAAAAACATTAAAACAAAAAAGAAAAATATTAGACATTTCACAAAAAGAGTTAGCAAAAAAGGCAGGCGTTTCCCAGTCATTAATCGCAAAGATTGAATCAAACAGGATCAACCCAAGCTATGACGCAATGCAAAAGATTGAAAACACAATAGATATAATGCTAAATAATAAAGAACAGAAAGTTATAGATGTAATGAAATCCCCTATAAAATATGTTAATGTTGAGGATAATCTTGAAAAAGCCAAAAAGATGATGAAAAACAATGACTTTTCACAACTGCCCGTAAAACAGGACAATGAATTCGTTGGCAGTTTATTCATGAATGACCTAATTGACCATGACCCATCAACAAAAATAAAACGTATTATGGAACAACCCTTTAATATTGTAAACTGGAACACGCCCATAACTTCAATCAAACCAATGATCAAAAACAAACACAACACTGCAATCCTTGTGAGAAATGAAAAAGGAAAGATAACAGGGATTGTAACTATTGATGATTTGTTGTAAGTATTCTTTATAGACCCAATCATTTATTTAAACATTTTCCTACATTTTACATTCATGGTAAAAATAAGAAATGTTAGAGGATTTAATGTTCCAACTGGAGATCACAAAGGAAAAACAATAGTGCTTGGTTCTGATCACAGGGGTTTTTATAACACGGAAAAAGATTTTTATACAAAACACTCTTTAATAAGCCACCTTCAAAACGCAGGCTATGTTGTAGTTGATGTTGGAACCAACAGCAAAGAAAGATGTGATTACCCTAACTATTCTTTTAAAATTGGTGAAATGATTACTTCTGACCCTAATTTTATTGTTGGAATAGGCCTTTGCGGTTCAGGAATCGGAATAGGTATGGTTGCAGTAAAGTTTACAGGAGTTTACCCAGCTCTTTGCGCAACTCCTGAAATAGCAGCAAATTCACGCAGGCATAACAACTCAAACATGTTAACTATAAGTGCAGATGGAAATACTTTTGAAGCAATAATTGAAATAGTTGATGCCTGACTGAATACGCCGTTTTATTCCAATCCAGAAAAGGATGAAGTATATCTTAAAAGATTCATCCAAACTTTAGAATTTGAAAAACAGATTACTAATCAAAACACTGTAAAATATTCCGACAATATTCCATCAAAATTACAGATAAAAAGCAAAAACATTCAAATTAAAAATGCTATTCAGGCATTCCCTGTGGAACTTGCATTGGCAAATAATTTCTCTTCATTTATTGAAGAATATCAAAACGTGTAGTTACCAAAATCAAATCTAACAAAAATACTTCAGCC
>CAYOKY010000058.1:0-6658 GCA_964404695.1 Microcaldota archaeon
TAATCCTTTTAATCTTTTGATTAACGGACCCGCAGATACATTTCTCTTTTCTGCAAGATAAGGTTCCATTGCCTTAAGTTCAAGAGACTTTAATTTCTTCTTTTCGTTAAGCTTCTTAACCTTATCAATAAGTTCTTTCTTACCGCCTTCTAATGAACGGATATCTTCTAGGATTAATTCGCGTTCTGTTTTTGGCCTTTCTGTTTCAAATCTTTCATCTTTCATAACCATCACTGAATTAACAATTAGTACATTTACAATATACATAAACGTTTAAAAATATTCTGTCACTTCTCCGCGAACGTGGCCAAACCTAAAATAACTAAAAACTAAATCTGAAAACGATAAAAAGTAAAGAATAAACTGAGGTGAAATGATATGGAAAGTGGAAATTACAAGAAATTGGATTTTGAGACAACCCACAAAAATTCAATTTAGAATGAGAAATATGCAAAGCAGATTTTATTAATCGCTGTTACCTATGACCAAGGAAAGACATAAAATTTAGTGCAACAATGCAAAATGCAAAATTTCAGATATTTGAGTGGTCATCGATTTTTATGTGAGTTTCATTAATTCTCAAGAGGATAGAGGATATTATTACGACTATACCCATAAATAAAAATGAGTAACTTAAATCAATATCTGCTAATGCCCCTATAATCAATCGCATTCCAACTAAATATAAACATACTATCATTGAAATCAAAGACAATATTGTGGCTCGGCTTTTGCTCGGAATATGAATATTCTTATAATCTGAAAATAAAGGTTCTTGTAATCCCATTGTTGCCCTAATCATAACAAATAATAGTATTGCCCAAATAGGATGAAATGTAAAAGCCATAATAATATAGAAAATCCCGGGCAGAATTGTCGCTAAGAAAATAGACATTTTCATTCCTAATTTTTCTTCAAATTTGTAAGCATACTTCTGGAGCAATGCGGCAAGTAATAATGCAATTGCAAAAATTGTCCCAAATACTTCTGTGCTTACTCCAGAATTTTGAAAATACGGTTGGTAAAGATAATTGAGAGCAAACAAGAAAGGACTAGCAAACATACTCAGCAAAATGATATGAATCAAGGATTTATTATTTTTAATTAGTTTTACACCATCTTTAATTAAAGAAATTGGATTTTCTTCTTCAACTTCTTTTTCTTTGGTATCTTTGATTAACAATGAAATAATAAATCCAACAAGCATTGCTCCAACAGTCATTAAAATAAGAAATATAAATTGGGGCATGAGTAAATCTTTAGCGAAATAACTCCCAATGATTGGTGCAACAACCATAGCAACTAAAGAAGCCGATCCGAAACTACCCATGGCTTTTTTCATTTCTTTTTCCCTACCTTTTGATTTCAAATGATCATAGATAAGTGCTTCAATACTTCCAGAATGGAAAGTTATACCTATCCCAGCCAATGCAAATGCGATTGCAAACCAAACAAAATCACCTGCGAAAAGGAAAATTAACGGTTCTAATGCCAAAAACAATGTTCCTATAACTATTGATTTTTTCCTGCCAAATTTATCAGCAATGATTCCTGTTGGAACTTCAAAAAAGAAGACAAATAAAACAAGAATAGATTCTAACGCAAGAATTTGAAAATAGTTTAATCCCCTTTGCTGATAGAAAAAAACAGCAATAGGACTAAGAAAAAACAGATGCAAGAAAAAATTCATTAAACTTAATTTTGTAATTTCATTAAATTGAAACATATTAAAAAAAATAATCTTTATTATTTATAAATGCTCCCAAATTAAATTCCTCTAATCTGTGATTTTGATTAAATATCCGTAAGACCAATACTGACACCAAAAATGTTTTGAGGGAAACCAACTTCCACTTCATAACCTGTTCAAAAGAAGAAAATTAACAGTTATTACTTTTTATTTCCTGAATTTTCCGATGTCCAACTTTACTTTAGGCGGACCGGCAAGCCGTTCAATGTAATTGTTATACTCAACGAGCATGAGCGGGCTCTGCCAATCAATCAGATCATAGGTTTTCCTGAATTTGGGGTTAACCAACAGGTTTGCCGCCCATTTGGAGTAGGGAACAGTGCCGTCGGGTTCGGGAAATTTTTTCCCGGAAACTGCGGAAACAACTTCTTTTCTAAACTTTAGAGTAATCACTCCCCAACGATTCCAGATGTCTGTGGTCAAGTCAAAATAGGCTAACATCTTCTTTAGCGCTACGGAATTTGGCTGGGAGGAAACCGAAAGTTCGGAAGGGAAATAATCCTGCACAAGAATGGCCAGCTTTTCATTAAAATAAAGTTTTTCAAAGCCCAAGGTTAGTTCCCTGTATTTCACTGGAGCCACTTCCTGCAGCAAGGTAAGGGTTTCCCGCGCAAGTTCATCAAAAACTTTGGCAAAGTTTTTGTTTTTAACGTAATATTCTTCAAGCTCCTTTGTTTCCAGTGCGAAATCACTGGTCCCGGGACGATAACCGACACCGGTGATGCGGTTGATGCCTGCGTAAACAGCAAAAATAATTGTCAAAGTATCCTTGGACAAAAGAGCAATATTGCGCGGGAGAACTGGTTTCATTTTAACCAAAAACTGTCTGATTGAACCCATATTATACCAGTCGGAATAAATCAGACCCTGGTAACCAATCTCGTTGCGCAGCCAGCCGCGCACGATTTCCGGGGAAAATGAAGCGGGTGCATATTCCTGGGAAAAAAGAGTATTCCTGTATTCAGGGTATTTGGCGCGCAGTTCCCGAAGGATTTTTGGGTAACCACAATGATTAATCATAATCGCCTTGGGGCAGAAAGGAGAATCAATGATTCTGATGAACGGAAAGGTAAATATTTCCCTAGCCTCGGAAAGAGTTTGTGGATAGGAGTGCATGAACGACTCGGTGACATCGGTTTTCTCATCAGGTGCACCTGGGAAATGTTTAAGCACGAAGATTTTGCTGTGTTTATACTTTTTTTCAACAGCAAAGCGAATATTCCAATCCAATTGATAAAGCATATGAAGCTCCGACACCTCGGTTAAATCAGGGAAGCCTGTTGGTTTCTCAGTCCCAGGGCCGAGGGAAGGAGGGGACCAATTATAATAAGTAGGGTCAACATTTGGACCCATAAGGATATTGTTCTTGCCTCTACGGAAAATAGTTTCCGTTCTTCTCCTAAGCCACTTGGCAGTCTGGTTGGCCGCGGCCTCAACTTTTTCCACGGCTTTTTGCGTAACCTGTTCACTTTCTAATTTCGGATCAGGTTTAAGAAGATTCAATGGACACAGAGTATTCACTTTTTTGCAAGCTTGATACATTAGGCAGTAACTATTTTCATACCAACATGAGGGGACAATAGTAACGCATTTTACGAGATTTGTTCTGCTCCACAGTAAATTTCTTTAACATTAAGAATAATCCCTGACTTAGGATATGTTGTTGAACCAGACCTTACATTCTTAACCCATTCAACAGTATCTTGAAAAATCGGGTCATCTTTATGAAACTCAACAGTTCCTTTAATTTGATATGACTTCCTGTTTTCTTTATCGAATACAACAAAAGAAATTCTAGGATTTTCAAGCAAATTCTTTTCAGTTTTAAAAAATTTATTATTTGCAATCAAAATCTGCTCATCATTATATACTTTAAGAAATTTCAAATAAATAATATTTGGAACACCATCTTTCGTTGAAGTGGACAAAATATGTATTTCTTGCTTATTAATTATTTCTTGAATATTTTCTGGAATCTTCATAATTAAATAATACAATTCTATAATTATATAAAGCTTTTGACTTTTTTGAAACGCGTTGATTGTTTTACGCTTTCTTTTGATTTCATATAACTTGAAAATAGAACATAGAATGATTAAAAATAAACATTATAGACAATAAACATTATAACTAAATAATATAAAAAAGAAAAGAAAGAAAATTAAAGTTCAATGAACTTTAAATTATAAACTTGGGCACAACTACTGCAAGCAAAGGAACCAGCAAAAGAATGAATGATACACAAAAACATTCATCATCAGTTACATCCTTGAATACCTGAGTCAATTCATCTGCATCGTCTGCTGTGTAATAATTGCCACCACCGGAATTAACAGTGTCCTGTAATGTCTGTGAACTATAATCATCCAACTGGAAACCAATAACACTTACTGCTATCCCACTATTACTTGCACTTTGAATTGCAGAAAGAACATCAATATCATACCCACATGTTTCTTCACCGTCAGTCAAAACAACTATCATGTCCCCTTTGCCTTTCTGAGAGATATAGGTTTGTCCTTCAGTTATTGAATCGGCAATAGGAGTTGAAGACAATGCGGAAATAGAATTAATGTTCTGAACCAATGCTGAATCGTCAGTTGTAAAGTCTTGCAATACTCTGATACTGCCAGAATACGGGTCTCCGTAACTGTCGCAATCATCATAAATCATTAAAGCAAACTCGTTGCCTGAGGACTGGACAAGATTAACGGCTGACAGTTTAGCAGCTTCAAGCTTTGTCTGGCTAGTGCCCGAAATATATTCGTCCATACTACCAGAAGCGTCAATTATCAAAACTATTGACTTGGCATAAATCCCTCCCACCAAGAGGAGCAATGTTAACATAGCAAAATGAATTTTCATAAAATCACCCTTTAAATGAAATATTTCTATAGATACAAAAAACGTAAACACACCATAAATTTATAAATATAATGACTTGATGATTGGACGACATTTAAATCTGTTTCTTTAACCATTTTATCTCCTCACCAAAGAAGTTATGTGCAAACGACACAATTTATGTGCAACAATGGGTTTATGTGCAAGGCCTGCAAAACCGAAAAATTTAAATAGATTGCTTTCCATATTTATGATGGCTCTTCTGACTCGGCTTCTATAAAACCTGGTCGCCTCGCCAGCGCGCATTTGCGTTGCTGGCCTTCTTCTCTTAACTCTTACAAATAGAAATAAACCAACAGTCAAATTAACTTATAAATTCAATCATTAATATCCTATTTAACATCCTATTTAACTGAAAAACTAATACACATTTAAAGATAACTAAAAAACCAAAAAATATATATAAAAAGAAAATATATATTAAAAAAATTAATTAAACTCCGGCAAAATCGGATGTTCTCCCTTTGCTACCTTGTATGTATCATAGGCAACCACAAACGGATAAATCATTGGAATAAGATAAATCCCAAAACATAATGTCCCTACTCCCCAAGTTACTACACTAATGGCTGTGTAAATCATACTTATAAGAATCCAGAAAGCTATGGACCCACAGAAATATATGACTGCTTTTTTACCTTTATTGTTATCCAAATAATAATATCCTAACTCCTGGCAGGATAAAAGATATCAATGCTGCAATAAACGGATCTTTATGTTCTTCCATATAACCACCTAAATTTAGGTATACAAAATAACCTTTTTAAAGCTTGCCGAATGAAATCAGTTTATGGGAGAAATAAATAATAAAACACAACCAAAAAAACAAAGTTTAGGAAACGAAAAAATAAATCAAAGGGAAACATCAGATCACGAATTCGATGATATCAAAAAATGGACTGAACAAGCAATAGAAAAAATACCTTATAATCAACAAAGTTTAAATCATTTGAAAAATATAATTTTTGACCCAGACGAAACATTAACACAAACCTTACAAATAAATCTTTACTCTTATAAAAAAACGTTTAAAGAAATAGCAGTAGCAAACTTAACACTAGGATTTACAACTTGGATAGGTGTAGCTTTTTATATGGTCCTAATAGGAATTTGTTTGTTAGGAGTTTCAGCAATATGTGGAACAATGACAGGATCAGTAGAAGCCGTATTAGGCATGATAGGAATATTTTCAATACCATTGGTAGTAGGGATGGTATTATTATTATTATTCCTCATAATTGTAGCACCCATTAGTGCAATTGTTAATTTATTAATAAAAGCTGGCTTAGTAAAACTCTATTTGAAAATATGTGGGGTAAGTTCTAGCTTTAAACAAATAACTCACCTGACAGGAATGAACTATGCAGCAATAACATGGATAATGATACCATTAATACTGTTATATTTCATCCCAATTGTAAACTATATCGTCCTAGTGTTTTTGGGTTTAGTTTTGCTATATAATATCTATTTAGATTATAAAGCGATTATGAAAACAAATAATTTATCATGGATTAAAAATGCAACGGTTGTTTCGTTAGCATATTTCACTCCAATCATAATAGGACTAGGGATAGGAATTTTATATTATCTTTTTGTATTTTTAGTTAGCTTTGGAATAACCTTATTTTAAATTTAAAAAAGTGGATGGGTCCGCCGAGATTTGAACTCGAATCACCAGCTCCCAAAGCTGGAATGATAACCAAATTACACTACGGACCCATGTACAATAAAATATAATGAGATGTATTTTTAAAATTACCTCTCAAACGCGCTATCTTTCCCATTTACGTTTCCTGTAATCCTTTAACTTATCATGCCTGACAGTTTGCGATTTCAAATTGTTAAGCTGTTCCAAATCACCGATAACAAAAAATAATGGAATAGGCAGATTTTTCTTGTAAACTTCATCTTCATGCAGAACCTTAAAATCAATGTCAATGTTATCTTCCTGAATATTGCGCACTACCCTATTAAGAAAATATATGTCCGGTTTGCCGATTA
>CAYOKY010000059.1:0-6456 GCA_964404695.1 Microcaldota archaeon
GACCGGCCTGGTATTAAGGAAGGTGATGAGGTTAAGTGCATAATTGATTGGGATAGGAGATATAAGCTGATGCAGTACCATACAGCAGCCCATGTTTTTGCAGGCCTTTTCAATACTGCAACAGGTGCACTTATTACTGGTAACCAGATTGCTATGGACAAAACGAGGTTTGATTTCAACCTTGAAAATTTTGACAGGGGAACACTTGAGGAAGCAGTAAATTCAGCGAACGAAGTTTTAGGTACAGATGTCCCTATAAAAATCTATAATCTTCCGCGCGAAGAGGCAATGAAAATTCCCGGTATTGTAAAGCTTGCAAATGCTCTTCCTCCGGATGTGAGCGAGCTTAGGATTGTTGAAATTGTTGGTGTGGACACGCAGGCAGACGGTGGATGTCATGTAAAAAACCTGCTTGAAGTTCCGAAAATAGAATTAATTGGATGCAAAAACAAGGGGAAGTGTAATCGAAGGGTTTATTTTAAGTTTAAAGAATAAAAATATTAAATTTGAAAGTTTTTATTATTGTAGATGAATTGTTGGATGAATCGCTGGGATATTTAAAAATGGATACGTGGCGCTGGGAAAAACAGCAAAGCTGGGCGGAAGAAAAAATAAAGAACTCATTTTTTGTCCTTACATCTGGTTGATTATTTTTTCAATTCCGAAGATCAGTTCTTTATCATTCGAATAATCAACAAAGTTCTTTGAAACTAATTTTAATGAATTGGATAATTTTGAGCCTTTGCGATAGACACAGATTATAGGGACTTTATACACATCTGCCCAACCTATTTCAATGCCCATACCTATCGTGGGTTCAGACACTTCTGCAATAAGCAATTCACACTCATTTTTTAGAAATTCTTTTGAATTGAAAGGCATATTTGATTTTTCATGAGGTAAAATAAACGTGTGCTTATTGCTTAAAAAACTTTGTTTAACAAGTTTGTACAATTCGTTTTGATAATCAAAATTTCTGGGATGTGATATGTATATCTTCATATTGTAAGGAATTGATGCTTAATTATATAAATTTAGCGGGAGGGTCAGTTTGTAAAATGTTTAGTAATATTTTTGCTAATATTTTTAGTAAGATTTATATCTTTTCGTATTTAATGTTTCTTTATGAAATTTAATAAAATTACAATTATTGATGATACTAAAATACCTAAACTTGTTTTGGATACTATCGCTGAACATTCAAAAGAAATGATTGTCTTTGATAATGATCCTACTCCAGAAGAAGTTATTAATCGCATAGGTAATTCAGATTGTATAATGTTGACTTGGCGCACACCCATAACTAAATCTGTATTGGATAAATGTAATTTGAAGTTGATTTGTTTATGTGCTACAAATTCAAATTGCATTGACCTTGAGGAATGCACTAAGAAAGGTATAACTATATCTAATGTTTCTGACTATGGTGATGAAGGAGTAGTTGAATTTGTTTTATGTCAATTATTGAATTTAGTTAGAGGTTTTGGCAAGTATAAATTGGACAAAATTCCTTGTGAACTTTCAAATAAAACTATTGGTATACTCGGAATGGGCACTGTAGGTAAACTATTGGCTAAAGCTTGTTTGGGTATGAATATGAAAGTTTTGTATTATGATTTGAAAAGAGATTATAATATTGAAAAGTTGGGTGTCCTTTACAATGAAAAAACAGATTTATTAATTGAAAGTGATTTTATAGTTTTACAAACTCCTAAGAATATTAAGGTGCTTGACAAAACAGATTTTAAAAAGATGAAAGGTAAAGTTTTAGTTAACACTACTATAGGTAATGCTTTTGACGAAGATGATTTTATTAACTGGATTTCTCAACCTAATAATTTTGCTATAATGGATCAAGCACCAGGCTTTGCTAGTAAGTTTAAAGATTTGCAAAGGGTTGTCATATCTTCAGGTGTGTCAGGTATTACACGGGAAGCTAGGGTTAGGTTGGGTGAGAAAGCTAAAGAAAACATTATTGCTTATTTGAAAGGGGAACCTATTAATAAAATTAACAAATAGATAATTTTTGTTTTAATTTTTTTTAATAATACTTTACCTGGTTTTGATAATGGATTTCATATTTAGGTTGCATTAAATATGCCAGTATTAATCCAACTGCAAGCCCACCCAAATGTGCAGCATGTCCGATTCCGTCATCACTAAACATCATGAAAAATTCAAACCCTGCGAACAGGAAAACTGCATATTTGCCTTTTAACCCGAACGGGAAGAACAATGAGTACAGTTTAACATCGGGATAAAGTATTGCGAACGCTCCGAGTATACCGTAAACCGCTCCGCTGGCCCCAAGCGCTGGCATCATAGGGATAATGCCTGCCTGTGCCAAAAATAAGTAAGCAACACTTCCAACTATGCCTGCTACTAAATATATTAATAATAAGTTAACTTTTTTCTCTACTACTTTCCCAAAAATGAAAAGTGCGTACATGTTAAACAATAAGTGCATAAGCCCGCCATGTGCAAACATTGAAGTGATAAATCTCCAAAGTTCAAATGGGGTGGCAGGATTAAACATGATAAGTTCAGTAAAATTTGGAAATAACATTTGTATTATGAATATTATCACATTAATTGCTAATAAGATTTCAGTTATCATTGATTTATCTATTGTCTTAATCTTTATAAAAGTTAACACGTAACTTTGTGGTGCTGATGGTTTGATGCATATTTTTAGCAGGCGATTTAAAGGTGAATTAAGAAAATTAAAGATGAATCCTCATATCTTTTGCTCCTTCAAACCCGGTCAAAAGCTTCATTTTAATCCTTTTAAATTGTGCTTCGTCAAGACAATCAGATGTATGGGCAAGTTTTTCGTATTCCTTTATCATTTTTACTGCATTGTCCTTTGTTTTCTGTTTCCACTGGAAAATGTATGGATTACTCAACGCTGTTCTTCCGATCATGACGTTTTTTGCTCCCATTTGAATTAATGTTTCATAATCATCCTTGTTCTTAACGTCACCGTTTGCGATTATAGGATTATTGCTTAAGCTTACAACCTTTTCCAATTCGCCATAATTAGCTTTTCCCGAATACATCTGTATTGCCGTTCTTAAATGAACTGTAACATGTTGCAGGTCAAATTTGTTGGCAACTTTAATTATTTCAGGCCATTGCATTTTCTCTATTCCCAATCGTATTTTGATTGATACGGGCAGACTGCTTTCGCTTAACATATTTAATATTTTCTCAATAGTTTTAGGTTTGCTCAAAAGAGCGGACCCTGCCCCTATTTTCATTACTTTATGTACTGGACAACCAATGTTAAGGTCAATGGATTTTGCATAATTGTCAACGGTTTCCAATTTTTCGATTGCTTTTTTGAACTGCTCTGGCCTTGATCCAAACAGCTGTAGTCCGCAGTTTTCCATTTTTTCAATATATGCCTTTTTTAGGGTTGCTTGTGTTCCTCTTGTAAACCCTTCAGCAGAAATCATTTCTGTGTATGCATATTCCGCTCCTCTTTCTAAACATAACCTGCGGAATGCAATATCTGTAAACCCGTCCAATGGAGCTAATAACATAATCTGATTAAGGTAGGTTAAATTTAAATTGTTTAACTATTCTTAAATTCACAGTGTTTCACAGTGTTCATTTTTTGACAACCACGAATTTATTGTTTCCGAAACCTTTAAATACATATTTTGATAAAGATAGATTAAGGTGTGATTATGAAAAAAGGATTATTAATTTTCTTATTATTGACTGCCCTGTTAGTAGCGGGTTCAGTTACAGAGATTTATGACGGGATAGTTATCGAAAAAACTATTAATTATGATCAGGTATTACGTGTTGATCCTGTTAAAGGGTTGAAACAACCTGACATTGTCAGTACTGTAACTTATAAAATTATCAATTCCCCTGAACCTAAACGTTTTCTCAGGATTCAGGATTTATCCGGGATATCTAAGATTTATGAAAACGTTTCACCGCCTCCTGTTTATGATTCGGTTTGGGAATTTAAAAACGTGAATTCTTTGGAAGTTAATATTATTACCTATACTATTAATCGTGAAATCGCACTTGATGACCTGTCTAAACTTAAGGTTGAATATGAATCTAAAGAAATATTTCTTAATACACCAAATAATGTTACTATTGGAGATAATGTTTTGATTTTCATTACTGATGAAGATGCTAATGTTGTAACAGGTTATGATGTGATTATTAAGTATGGTGCAGATATTGAGCAAACCATTATGACTGATTCAAATGGTATGGCAAATTTCACACCTAACAAGGCGGGTACTTTTATTATTAAAGCAGGAGATAAAACTACTATATTAAACGTATATCCTTCACAAGTCAGTGAACTTCACACAGCTACAATTGATTTGACTGATAATGAAGAGAACCCAAACCTGTTTATGATGATAGGATTGTTATTGGTGGGAGTTTTAATTGCAGCATTTGTAGTATTTTTAACTCAGAGTAGCAGGGTTTTCACTTCACCTTCTGAGCCGGAGTCTACACAAGCACAATATAATGAAAGGACTCACATCACTGAAGAGTACACGGATACAACTTCTGCTGGTTCTGTTGGTGATGAAAAAGGTGTTCCTGAACAAGGTGTTCCTGAACAAAATGTTCCTAAACAAGATGTTCCTAAACAAGATGTTCAAGATGAAAATACCAAGTTATTTTCTGGTGACAGCTTAGATAAGGTTGAAGCTCCGGCCGATACTGGTGAAAGCGCCAAGATGGTTGATGATTTTGAGGAATTGGGCGATGATAAAAAAGATGATGAAGTTTATTTTATCCCTTCAAATCTGGACATTAATGAAGGTTCAAGATCTCCAGACGTTGAAAATGTAAACCGGTTAATAGAAAAAATCAAGAAAAACAGGGAAAAGCTTGAAAACTTAACATCTGGAAATAAAGATAAGCCTGATGAACAAACTGATCCTGAAAAAGCGAACGATATTGAATATGGATCTGCTAGTCTTGTGATTAAAGATGAGGGCGATGAGATTAAAGATGAGGACGAAGAATCTGAGGAAATTGTTGAAGAATCTGAAGAATCTGATAAAGGAGTTACGGAAAAAGCACAGGAAAGCAAACGTTTCTTGATTGCACTTGATGGCGATAACCCTGTAATCAGACCAATGGATAAAATGGATAATATTGAAAATATTGTTAAACAGAAAAGTAAAATGATGATAAAAAAGGTTACTAAGAAAGCTGTAAACGATAAGAAGTCCGGTTCCAAAAAGAGTAAAGTTAATTCTAAAAAAACGGTTAAGAAAGGTTATAAAACCCTGGGTAAAACTGGGAAAGATAAAACCAAGTCAAAGCAATCTGGAAACCCCAAGAACAGTAAAACCAAATCAAACCGTTATAAAAAAGGTAAAAAGAAAAAATAATTTTTAAATTTTAAAGAATCGTCTTTTTTTAATTTTTATATTGTTTTAGGAAATCAATTTCCTTTTTATCAAAATCATACTTAGACAAATCCATTTCGTTGTTGGCCATGAGTGATAATAACCATAAATATTTCTGAACATCATTGATTGAATCATGTGTATGTTCCCTAACTTTGTTTGCAATTGATTTGATTTTTGTCCTTGAAGATTTGGTTTTTGACATTAATGATAAATAGCTTGGGAATTTATATCTTACAAATTTGTAATATTTTTGTTTTTTTGACAAGCCTACTCCGCACGCCATTAAATCTGAAACGTATCTCAAATAACCCCAGTATTGTTGCCTGTAAATTCTGCCTCTGAATACATCTGCCCTTGATAAATAATAAAATGCGTTTGAGATGTCTTCACCTTCATATTCATAGGGTATGTTTTCCAATATCCATAGAAGAAGCATGTCATAATCCACTGATGAATTGAAAACTGTTTGCCTTATTTCATTGTAATCAGTTTTTTTGAATATGTTTTTCATTACTTCAAATATATTGATTTGCGTGTCTCTTATGTTTGGGTTTAATGTCTCAAGATCGTTCAATGCTGCGCGCACATCACCGTTAACATTTTCAGTGATTTGTTCAATGATCTGATCATTTATTTGAATATTTTCCTTTTCCGCAATTGATATTAAGTATTTGCCCAATGTTCCAGAATTAATTTTTTTATATTCTACGGGTGTAACTGATTTTCGCAGGGTTGAAATCCGTTGGTTCCAATAATCCAATGCTGTAAGTATTATGGGATTTTTTGATTCCTTAATTATGTTATTTATTGCCGTCATTGCACCGCGATCTTCTTTCCCGCTCATCTGGTCAACGTCATCAATTATTATTAGACGGTACCCACCAAAAAGTGACATTGTAGAATTCTCTCCTATGACTGACTCAATATTATTTTTGTCTCTTTTATTGCCTGCGTTAAGTTCCACAGTTGTCCAACCCATATCATTTGCCAATGCATAAGCAGAGCTGGTTTTGCCTACTCCTGCCGGTCCGTAAATCATTAACGGTTTATC
>CAYOKY010000060.1:0-6427 GCA_964404695.1 Microcaldota archaeon
CAATACCAGGATAAACTTTTCCTGAAGCCAAAGAACTTAATAAACTATATATTGCTTTTCCTGTCATGCAAATTTCTTTTTATGTCGCCTTAAATATCTTACTAAAGATTTTCTAATATTTAATATAACTCCTTTTTCTGTTTTTTTGATAGTTGAATCAATTGCAGGTCTTAGAAATGGTCTGGCTGGTATTGCCGCAACTTGCTTAACTGATATTATCGAATTTGTTTTAACACTCCAAAACCTTAAATATTTTGCTTTGCGCGGTTTTCTAACAGTCGTTCCATATTCCCAAAAACGCCAAATAAAACCACCAACTTTATCCATTAATTTCCTTTGAATACCAACTGTGATTGTAGGCAATTTTGCCTTTTTTAAGACCATCACCCCAATAGATTTTGATATTTTAGAACTTATACTTGCTGCGTTTGATTTCATTTGCTTTTTCATTGGCAAGGCTGCACTTCTTAAACCAGAAATTACAACTTTAAAAGGCAGACTATCAGGAAGTTTTTTTAATAACATTCCTAACTGTTTAACCTGAACCATATCTAAAGTTATATCCTTACTCATTATCTCGCTTTTCAACTTTTAATTTTAACCACTTTTCCCGCCCTATCTCAGTTAAAGAATCAATATAATAGTATTCTGAATTATAACTAATTCTCATTTTTTCCTTAACAGTCGACAAATATCGAATCCAAATAAACTTAACATTAACTGCTACTTGTTCCTTGCTTTCTTCATTTTCAAACCCAACTAACCTATCTTCAAACTTAGCCCAAACGGTTGACAATGTACCCCACGTTTTTACAGGTTCGCCATAACTATCTTTAGTTACAGTATATGTCTGAATTATAACCCTTCTATCTAGTCTCAAAATCTAAAAAGTTTCTGTTTACTAATCATCCAACCAGCACTCATCATTAATGCCTTTATTCGAGCTTGTGTCATTTCTTCGCCTCTATTATCGTAATAGTAAGATATAAGTAAAAGCATTATCTTTTTGATATCTTCAGGTACATTATCAGCATCAGCATAACCAGCAACAAAACGAATCACAACCGCATTTGTCCGGTTTCTTATCGTTGGAAATTGCTGTGAATAAGCCAAAGCAACCCTAGCCGGTTCGCTTACTAAATCCGTTTCATAAACAGTTGTGGCTAAAGTTTGTATATTATTATCTGAATCGTAATATTTTACACTAGTAACTGAACTTACTGGACTTTTTTCTAAATAGATTAAATCTTCAAAACTATCTAAATAAAGTTCCCAGGTAGCCGTTACGAATTGCCTTCGCATTTCACTTTCTAAACTTTTGCGAATTGCTTTACCAAGCCTAAGAATTAAAGCATCATCCGCCGAAAAATCAACTTTTAAATGTAGTTTGATCTCATCCGTTGTTAATGGTTCGCTTGCCGCCGCTGTTATTAGTTTATACACCTTTTTCCGCTTTTGGTACTATTTCAATCTTCGGTTTAATTATTGCTGCTATATGAACTTTAGCAATAGGATCATTAATAATATGCTCTTTTGAATAAACAGCCGCTCCACTTTCCACTTGTTGTTTAGCCATTTTTCGATTAACAGCATAAGTTTTGCCCGGAACGAAAACCTGTTCCGGGCAAACTGCTGATACTATAAATTTGATTTTATGTAACCGCATGCTTCATATATTTAACCGCGGAAGTATTCATCAAATCACCATCTGAGCGCATATAAGCGAAATATCCATTTTGTAGATAATCAGCGTAACGTTCAAGTAATACACTCATCGACATTGGCATAATATCTCTAATATAATAGTAAGAGAAATCACCATATAACATGAATCTGTTTCCCGCAGTTCCATAAGCTGCCATTGATTGATTAACAGTATATGGTTCGCCTTCGATCATATCAAATGCACCTGTAGAAAAGTTGGGCTGGTATAATGGTCTTGAATCGCCATCAGTCAATTGCCTAAGTGCTTTCAAAGTTGAATCTGCAAACATTAACCTTCCGTGAGTCCTATAAACAGGATTAACAGCATGAATCAAATCGAGTATTTCTGATCTTGTAACTACCGTTGCGCTAGCTGTCTCTTTCCCTTCAGTAGCCGCCGTTGCAACTCCTTGAGGTTGTGCCGTCCCGGTTCCTGTTGTGAAATGATCAGCATGAATTCTGCCCAATCTTGTAGCTAATTGTTTAGCAAGATAAGTTGCAAAATCAAAAAATGAATCCTGGATTAATTGCCAAGGAATTTTAACAAGTTTCGACGTGTACATATATTGCCCTAAAACAACTTGTCCGAAAGTCAAATCTTGTTCAGAAATTTGCGTATTAATCGTTAAAATTGATCCTTTGTTAGAACTATCGTCATTTGTTGGGAAAGGTAAGTCTGCACCATCTTCAGTTTTGAACTGCGTGGCAACGGCTCTAATTCCTCCAAAGGCAGCTAAATATTCAATAATCTTTTTACCAAATCCTTCAGGAATTAAATAACCCCCCCCAGTTGTCGTAACGGTTTGGGCACGATTTAATATTTTACCCTCTTCAGGAGTTAGTAAATTTCTGTTTTTTGTGTTTCTGGCAAATTTAAAAAACACATCTTCATAACGTTTTGCCTCATCTTCTTCGGCATCAGTTTCCGTTAATGGAGTTAAATTTTCTTTTTCAATGTCTTCCATCTTTTGATATTGGTCAATGTCTTTTTTTAATACATCAACATCTTCAGAAAATTGCTGCCATTCAATTAACTCAGTGTCGCTCATTTTGCGATCTTCTTTTTCGCTTAATTTAATAAGCTCTTTCATTCGAGCGATTTTCGTATTTCGCTCTTCAATCATATCATTAATATTTTTCATTTTTTATTTATTTAAAATTTCTAATTGTAATTTTTTAAAATATAAATCAAGATCAGGTTTTTCATCCTGCTCGATTGTTTTTTTAATGTCAGATTTTACCTCATCAATAATTTTTCTCAAATTATCAACTTTTATTTCAATAGGTTCTTTTACTACATCTTCCTTTGGTGTTAATTCCTTTTCCTTTATTCTGGCAAAATAATTGTCTATTTTCCCTTCCAACATTTCTAAGACCTCAGCAACTTTCATTTCATAAATATCAACATCCCTTTTTATGTTATCGCTAACATATTTTTTCAGATATTCAATACCCGTTTCAGCTTGTAAGGCCATGTTTCTTTTCAACGCTTCCGTATTTGAGGGTAAATTAACAACTGAGAATTCTAAAAGCTCTTGGCCTGCAAAATACCAGGTTTCATTATCTTCTCCAACAGCTTCGTTGCCTTCTCCAAATCTACCTTCTCCTATTGGTAATATACCAACACTCGCGGCTCGAAGTGAGCCAAATAGTACTTTTCTAAAAATCTTATCCGCCTTTTGATTAATGTCGGCTGTCTCGAAAGTTACCGAACCAATTAAAAGCGTTTGATCTTCATTATCTTCAATCCAAGCCCTTCCTTTTCCTATTACGTCATCAGGATCAGGCTTGCTGCACATGTTGCCACCATAAACATCATGTTGATAGCCTACAATTGGATTGCTATTAAAATTACCCAACTTCCAGTTATCCATGTTCATTCGTGTGCCATGACGGTCTTTCGCATTCGAACTAATGACAAAATCAATAGTCCGGGTTTCTTCTGCTTGTTTTCTTTGCTCTTCTGTACTTATATTTCTAGCTTCTGCAAATCTGTATATTTTATCCATAATTATGTTCTTTTAAAAATATTACTATTTTTCCAATTTCTTCTTTACTCGGTTGCCCGTTCATTTTCATCTTTTCAACCGTTGTCATATTTAGCGGCACTAAACGATCATCACCGTTAGCGATTGTATTCATATCTTCTAATTTAAGAATATCATTAATTGAAAACCACCCCCACTGCCTGCCTTGAGAATACCAATTACCTCTGCTTTTTATATCACCTCTAAGAAGGGAATTAAGGTTCATTTTTGTAAAATAAATCCCTTTTTCATTTTCATTAAAAATCTTACGGTCAAACTCTTTTTCGATTCGTACAACCCAATTATTCAAAGTGTCAACAACATATTCAATTGATTGCTGTTCTATATTGTTATTTGTTGACCTTGTTAAGTCTCCAATTTTATGAGGTGGAATCCTGTAAATTCTTGCAATATCATCAATTGAAAATTGTCTAGTTTGTAAAAATTGAGCATCTTCAGGAGGTATAGAAATTGAAGTATATTTCATTCCTTCTTCTAAAAGTGCGGTACTTTGTGCTTTGCTTAATCCGCCATAAGTTTGCTGCCAGCTTTCTTTAACATTTTTCCGAGCTTCAGGGCTTAATGTTGCGGGATGTTCTAATACACCATTAAGGTTTGCACCATTACCAAAGAAACGATTTCCAAATTCCTGCAAAGCAAGTCCTAAGCCGATGTTTTCACGTGCTACTGTTATTGGAGATTTTCCCACAAGTCCATCAAACGAAAGTCCGGGTATGTGAATCATATCCCTTGCAGGAATTTCTTTTCCGGTTCCGTTTATTTTATAAAATATATTCCCTTTATCGCTTCGATAAGGTGTTATTTCAGAACTTTTATGAAGATTAAATTGTTTAATAATAGCACCTTTACGAATTATTTCAGCATATCCATTACCCCAGCTTAAGACGTTTGTCATTAATCCTTGATAAAATACAGGTGCAGTCATTTGTGGATTTGGTTCTGAATGTATAAGGTTGTAATATTTGTGATCTAAAGCGGTTGCCTTGTTGCTTCCATCTTTTTTATATATACCAATTGGTAGCGATCCAATATCCCCTCCAATAGCTTGCATTGAAGCCCATACAGCACTAAATGATAAAGCGTTTTCAGGAGTTACTGTTTTCCCAGTTGCTGTAGGATTGCCCATAATCCCTGCCATTGACAAAGGAACCGAAGGATTTTCGATTGACCTTGAAAGTGCCCAAATATTTGAAAGTCTTTGTAAAAAAGAAAACTTCATTTCGCCGCGTTTTAGTAAATGTACGCGCGGAATGAAGCTTTATAATATAAATTTGTTACGTTTTAATGTAACATTAAGTCATGTATGATTGATAATTCTGGTTGGTCTGTCTTATAGTTTACGTATTCAATAGGTATTTTAAACTTTTCGGCTTCTAAATACTTAGCTTTATTCGAAACATAATAACTAGCTTCTAGTTTATCAAGAATATTAATTAATAAATCTGTTTTACTGCCTTCAGTTTTAAATTCTGATTGCCTTATAAATTTAGTTTTGAATTTCAATAGTTTGCAAACCTCTTTAATAAAATAAATGTTCATTTCTGAAAATCTAAATTCTAAAGATTTACAATAAATATCATATATCAAATCAAAATTAGGAAAGCTTTTATAATTATAGCAAATAGTTTTTTTATGTCTTTTCTTCCAATCCCTTGCATATTCGCAGTCTTTAATATTTGCCATTGTTAACGGGACTGTTAACCATTGAGGTATTCCGTTAATTATAATTTTATTCCTATTCTCAAAGCCTCCTTTTGAAAGTTTCACATCGTCCAGAAATATAAAACAATCTACTAAACTGATTTTATAAAAGTATCTAAATGATGGAATATAATTAGGCTGATGTATCGCTACTTTCATTTCCTATGATTTGAATATAACATTGTTAATTTATCTTGTCCCTTTTTAGGCGGTTTTATTGCCTGTAATTCTGTTAAGATTTCGTCTAAATTACCTTCATACCTTAGTAATTCAGCTACCCGTTTTATTACCTTCATCGGTCTGCGTGTCATTTCCTGATAACCCATACAATAATCAGCGTACATATTCCATTTTAAGAAATGAGTAATTACATAAGTGATATGGTCAGAGTCTTGTCCAGTTCTAATTAAGCTGTTATAGACATCTTCATGATTTCTCTCACTTGTTAAAATTAACTTAGATTTCATGTGCCAGTCTAAATCATATTCGTGAAATTTTAGTATTTCGTAATCAGAATCATTGGGTTCATAATTATGCCGACCGGATACAGTTACCGTTCCAAGTTTCCCACAAATCAGCCGAACTATATTAAATAAAACACAACTTCCTGAACGTTTCATTCCTACAATTAAGATTGTTTTTTTTGATTCCATTTGTTGTTGATCGATGCTTTTTCTTGTTTTATGCATTATAGTATCATTTTTATAATTTCAAAACTTTCTGCAAATTTAGCATTGCATTTACTACCGTTAATCATTGCTTGAGCTTTTAAATAATCTTCACCAAAATAATGCTTATAAGATTGCCCGATATAACAGTTTGATGCTTTTATTTTTGCCTCGATATGGGTAATATCTAAAGGTATATAAAAGTTGCCTTCTGATTTTAACGAATAGCCTAAAACTGTCCTATTCTCAAAAGCTCTTAACCCTTCTTTATGAATAACCTCATGGTCTTGGTGCAAATCTTTAGAG
>CAYOKY010000061.1:0-6349 GCA_964404695.1 Microcaldota archaeon
TTGGTATTTAGAAAATGGGCAGCGGCTGCATTTTTCTATTTTTAGCACAGATTCTTTTCTGTCTTTAAAAGAGCAAAACGGGAAATTCGAGCTAATTGAAAATTTAGAAAATATCCATAGCTTCGTGCAAGAAAAACTCACCTTCAATCCCATCGATAAAAAATGGGAGCAAAAGCTTAAATATTTCAACGCTAAAAAAGGCACTTATTTATTCCCCTCTCACCAATTTTTCTCAGACATGATCAACATCTATTTTTATGATTTGGACGGTGCTTTTTCCGCGGAAGAATTAACTGAAACACAACAGGTAACTTACCAGTTTATTGATTTACAGAACGCCTTTGGCGGGCTGGCCCAATCGCTAACACAAGGCATGGTGTTGGTGCTCAGCATTTTACAAGAAAGCAAAAGATTTAACCCTTATATTCAGCTTTTAAAGGGATATCTGGGCAGAAAAGCATTTGACAAAATCCTGAAAAACTGCGGTGAAGCAAGAACAACTATTTTGCAATGTAAAGAATTGATACAAAACAATTTTTGGGATAAATTCTGGCTGGCCGAAAATCCAAAGGATATATTTAACATTTCTTTTGTTAGCCGTATGCAAATCATCTCTCTTGGGCTAATCCCAGAAATCGAAAAACTGAACGGGAATAGAATTAAAATCAGAAGAGAAGATTTTATTTTTGAACAAAATCAAAAATAAAAAAAGGTAAAAAATAATAACAAGCAATTTCGTATCCTATATCACAAAAAGAATAAGCCCAATTATAATAATTAAAATGCCTGCAACCTCTTTAAGATTATAACTTTCATTCAAAAATATAGTTGACAGAATTAAAATCATCGCAGGTGCACTCCCAGCAATAGCCGCAACAATTGCAGTCTTTCCGTTCTTCATTGCAAAATATGACAACACAAACCCCGTCAAACCAGTAATAATCATTGCAATTGCATAATAAATCGTCGGCGTAGTTAAAACGTTTTCAAGATTAGTCCTTGTTACAAGTTTAAGAAATACTGACGACAACGCAAACAAAACCATTGCACCGATTGCTTCTAATAACATACTTAACACCTTTCATTCCAATAATTTCTATCTTGATTATTTTTTGTAGAGTATATTTTTAATTTTTTGTTTTATAATATTTTGTTTTAGATTATATGTTTATGAAATTATGTTTCCAGTTTTATCACATTATTTAAGTGTATCAATTATCATATTTTCCATTTCAAAAGGATTCCAACCGCCTTCATAAGCCTTGAGTGCATAATCAAGTTTGGCTTCAGACTCAGCAAATATTTCAAAAAGAATATCTCCTTTATGAACTTTGTCCCCTTTTTCACAATGGATTTTTAATCCTGCACCCTTATCAACAGGAGCACCTGCAACACGGGCAAGACGTGCAAGTGTTTTATTGTCTGCGTGTCTGATACGACCTGACTTGGTTGACAACACATTATATTTATAAGTACCTATCGGAATGTCTGCAATAGTCACATTAGGATTGCCACCCTGCGCTTCAACTATTTCTCTAAACTTGCTCAATGCTTTTCCGGAATCAATTATCTTTTCAGCTGCACTGAATCCCGTGCCCTTTTTCGCTTTACCAGTCATTTCAAGAAGTGTACCCGCAAGCATACAACTTTTATGTTTCAAATCACGCGGTCCATTACCCATTAAAACTTCTAGAACCTCTATACTCTCAAGTCCTGGACCTACTCCATGACCTATCGGGTCTGAACCATCAGTAATCGCAACCTCGGTTTTAATCCCCAACCTAGAACTAATGTTAATGAAATCATGGCCCAATTCTTTTGCGACTTTTAGATCTTGAATCTTTGCACCGCGACCAACAGGAAGATCAATAACAAGATACTCAGCATTGACCGACTTTTTCTTTGCAAGAATACTAGACAATAATATTCCTTTAGGATCTAAACTAAAAGGATGACGGATTTTGATAAGTTTATCATCTGCCGCAGCAAGATTAATCCCACCGCCCCACACAACTGCGCCATGCGTTTTCAAAACGATTTCGCGCAATTCATCAATTGATATGTCAACCGGACAGAAAACTTCCATTGCATCAGCAGTACCAGCTGCACTTGTTATTGAACGTGAAGATGTCTTTGGAACCCATAGTCCTGCAGTTGCAAGTATAGGCACCATGACCATAGTAACACGGCCTGTTACACTACCAATAGAATGTTTATCAACAATTGGACTTTTACCAATATCTAAAACGTCTCCTGACTGTGCAATCGCATTTGTTAATGATACAACCTCATCATCAGTGAGCCCTCTAATATAAACAGAAGTTATATACGCAGCAAGTTCTGCCTGGCTGAGTTTATTATCCATCAAATCTTTGATAATCTGACTTATTTCATCATCCCTCAAAGCATTGCCATCCATCTTACGTTTGATATAATCCAACGACGACGGCCTGGGCAGGTGATCTATCCTTAAAATGTCACCTTCTTTAACACCCAACTCATCTGCGACTTCTTTAAATACTCCAATTTCACCGGCATGAACGAGTTTCTCACTCAAATCAACAACTGCAATCTCTGTTACATTTTTGTCTTTTATTAAATTTACACGATAGTTAGGATAAACGCCGTTTGACATTGCCTCAGTACTGTTCAAAACAACAATTGAACCGCCTGCAACAATATCAAAAAATTTAACTTTTACAACCCATTCCTTTAAGTTTAATACATTAACTTTATCTACCATAATATCACTTTAATTCAATAAATGTTTAATTATATTTTTGGCTGAACCGGCAAACTTTGCAGGCTTAATCTTACCTTTTTCAGTTATAAAACTATTAACATATTTTGCTGGCACGATTTCAAAAGCCAGATTTAAAATGTTAACCCCTTTGAAATGTTTAGGGTTTGCAACCTCGGAAGGGTCCCGATGTTCAATTATTATCTTTGGCCTTTTATCATACTTATAAAGTTCAGTCAAAACATATAATGGAATTTTATATTCTTTAGCACATATTGCAATTGAACGTGAACCTACCTTGTTGGCAAAATTGCCTTTTCCGTCAACCGCGTCTGCACCGACCATTACCTTTTTTACTTTATAATCATCCATAACAGTTGCAATCCCACCGTCAGGCATAAGTGTAACATCAACGCCTGCACTGGCCAATCTCCTGACAGTTTTATGTCCTTGCCATCGCGGTCTTGTTTCACATGCATAAACCTTAAATTTTTTACCTTGGGTTTTTGCATAAATTAACGATTCAACCACAGTGGATGAATGGCAATGAGTTAAAATTACATCGCCATTTTTTATTAACTTGGTTGCATGCCCGGAAATCTGTATTTTATGTTCACGCATATTTTGTTCTATCTTTTTATGTGAGAAATATAAAGTTTCCTTAATCGACTTGACATCCTTGCATTTTTTAATTTCAACAAATAATACATCAAAAAAGTTAAACAGCATAGGTTCAGTTGGGCGTAATAAGCTAATATAATTCTTAACACTTTCCAGAGATTTAATCATAACTTTGGCATCATCAGTTTTAAGACTCAATCCCTGTATAACTAATGCACTTAAACCCATTATGGCAACATTACGGGCGCCCTGGACATGTAAATTCTTAATATCCTGGCAGATTTTATTAACTTCCATAACAAGAGGAGGTTTTGAAACAGATTTGCACAGGACTCTTTTCACAGTTTTCTTTGCAGTTTTCTTTGCAATTTTCTTTGCAGTTATTTTTTTAATTTTCTTTTTTGAGATAGTCGGATTTGAAACTTGTTTCTTCTTTTTTGCATTTCCTGTTTTTTTCTTTAATCTTTTTAAGGATCTCGGCTTTCTTCCTGCTGATTTTTTCGTATTATCAAAGGTTTTTCTATTCTTAGCCATGGTCAATACAACAGTTATAAGGTTTAAAAAGATAACTGGATAACTTAAAACTATGGAGATATTCAATTACATTCAAAGCAGGGCAAACAATGAGATTGTGCCTGCAATGGAAAAGATTATTCAAAAAAATAAACAACCAAAAGAAGTTTACAACTTAATTTGGGAATTTCTGAACCTAGGGGGTAAACGATTCAGACCAATAATGACACTATTATGTTGTGAAAGTTTGAAAGGAGATGTTGAAAAAGCGATATACCCAGCCATGGCAATAGAATTTTTCCATAATTTTACATTAATACATGATGACATTGAAGACAATTCTCAAATGCGAAGAGGCAAACAATGCCTGCACATAAGGTTTGGAGAACCGCTAGCAATTAATGCCGGCGACGGGTTGTATAATTTTGTATGGGAAACTATTATCAATGCACCCTTAGATTGCGATAAAAAAATTGAACTACAAAAAATATTAAGCAAAGCGTTTTTAGAAGTTCTAGAAGGACAGGCAACAGAAATTGGCTGGCATCACAGGAAAGAATGGGACATCAACGAAGAAAATTATCTAAAAATGATTGGAGGCAAAACCGGTGCACTTATCGGGGCATCGTGCGAAGTTGGAATATGCATTGGAAACGGAGACGAACAAACTAAAAGATTATACAATAACTTTGGGCGCGCGATTGGACTTTCATTCCAGATACAAGATGACATATTAAATATTGTCGGCGACTTTGAAAAATATAAAAAGGAAATTATGGGTGACATCACAGAAGGTAAACGAACATTAATGATCCTAAAAACTTTAGAACAATGTACTCCAGAGGAAAGGAAATTAATAATTACAACTTTAGATTCACACACTACAGATACAAAAGAACTAAACATGATTGCAGAACTAATGAAAAAGTATAAAGCAATTGAATATGCAAAGAATAAAGCATATAACATTATAAAAAATGCAAAGGAAGACCTTGAAAAAAATACACAACAAAATGAAGCAAGGGATAAACTTATGGAGATATCAGACTTTTTCTTGACACGGGAACTTTAATAAAATAAGTTTTTAATCGTAAACCGGAGGCGGTTCATCATCCATTTCACCATGATCTTCAGGTTCAACTACCACTAAATTAATTACTACAGCATCATAATCCTTATTACCATATTCATCTTCACAAATTACTTTAATCCTGTTGGTTCCAATATCCAAGTCCACATATACATCCACACGATCCCCACTGTCAACGTCACCAGACCATATATTATGCTTATCATGATCTATTTCGCATTCAACGTAATCATCAGTTTCATCTGTTACTTCAAACCTAATCTCAAAAGGAGTAACATAAGTTGAAATGTCACCACTAGGATTGGTTATTTCAACGTCAGGTTTTTCAGTATCAACAGTAATTGATTCAGTATCTGAAGACTCACCGTGGTTGCCGGCACAATCAACAGCTACAACATAATAAGAATACGTTCCTGAGCCAGACAGATAGTCTGCATAATACACTTTTTCAGTATCTCCAACTTTTCTAAATTTGTCTGAATCCTGTTGACGATAAATGTAATATTCAACTTCATCATCAACCTCATCCCATTCCAAATAAACATAACCGCCAGAATTATAATCAAGTTCCAAACCGTGAACCTCAGGAGGAGCAAAATTATCATAAATAACTGTATCACTCACAGTTTTGCTTTCACCTATTGAGTTTCTGCATTTATATTTAACTAAAATTGTTGACAAACCACCAGGAGTATCAAACGGCAATGCTTTACTGGTCCTGTAAGATTCCCAATTTGTCCAATCATTAATCATATATGCACATTCTTCAGCGTCATCAGCAGACAATTCCAAATTGACAAACCCTCGACTCACGCAATCCTGTTCAATGTCAATAACAAGATGAGAAGGTACAGAATCTGGGTCATTATTGTTATTATTATGACTATCACCATCATCATCATTATTATCCTCTTCAGAAGAAGGATCGTAATAAATTGAATCAAATGTTGACCCAACAATTTTGTCGTCCAACAAACAGTCAACATAAACATATTTCGTCCCATAGCCTGGGGACAATTCCCATTCTTTAATTTCATTGCTTGTATCTACTGCAGGCTTAAACGTTTCAGAACCAGGCAATTTTTTAATTGCACCATTGTCCAAACGAATATTATAAATTTCACATTCCATGCCTGAAACAAATGAATTAAACACAATGCTCAATTCAACATCCTGACCATATGTTTTTGAATCGCCATCATTTATTGTTACATCAAGCAATTCTGCAACTTTAAACGTTATTTGGCCAGTAAGGGATGCAACATTGCCAGCTGAATCCGTACATGAAAAAACATAATTTGGATTAGTTAAATCAGTAATAATATTAACACTGCCATTAACCTTGCCAGACCAAACATTCTCAAGCCCCAGATATAGATTACATG
>CAYOKY010000062.1:0-6307 GCA_964404695.1 Microcaldota archaeon
AAATATTCTCACTAATATTACTTTCAAAAACATTAAACAATTCAATTCCACTATTATCAAACATAAAATTGGAAATATTACAACCAGTAATCAAAACATTAGAAACATCCCTTAGAGATATCCCTGCTGAAAAAGAGCTGTAATCTCTCATTTCAATTGAAAACCCATTACCATACAAATTTACGTTATCAGATATTATTTCAATACAAGGATCCCCACCTGACCCAACAGCATCAATATCATTGCACAGTTCATAATCACCGGGCATATAAATAACTTGACAGTCATAAATACATTCTGCATCTTCGCTTTCCATTACACCAAAACAAATATTTGACGGAGAAGTTGAAGGGTCTTTAATCTCAACCCAATAAACATGGCCTGCAACTATTTCATTTTCTAAAACATATTTCTGGTTTTCATAGGAATAAACACTGGTTATACCATATTCAGTTTCAAACTCATCTACAGTCATCATTTCATAAGGTGCACCAATAACATTCCACCCTTGTTTTAAATCATAACAAACCTCCTGCAGTTGTCCACAGAAACTCAATTCATGTGCAGAAGTTGAAATAATCATCAATGGTTCGCCAACGTTTACATTGCCCGTCTTGACCTTCCAACCGTTGTCATAATTGTAAACTTTCATCTTAGGAAATAAAGAAGATACTGACATATCGCTTAAAGAATAAGGAATTGAAACATAGTTCTGGCCAGGAATAATATCAATGTTTACACAAGTTGATTGTGATGAGGAAACAGGTTTAGATGATGGTTGAATCAAAGTGGAAGATGGAACAGAAGATTGTGTTGATGTTTGTGACGTTGGTGAATCATAATTAACACTACTAATTTTAGAAAAACCCATTGGATTCAAAGCAGAAAAAGATAAACTAATAAAAGTCAAAAAACAAAGTATAATCAATAAACGGTTTGCATTCATATTACCACCATTGTTTAACTAACCGGATAATATTTATAAATGAGGTGGTATATAACATAAATATTTATTATCAAAAGTAATAAATAAGAATATATATATATATTAAAAAATATTAATAAAAACAAATTTCAAAATAGATAAAATCAATTACAAAAATATAAACTCAATAATCTAAAATTAATACTCTTAAAGTAAACTTAATAATCTAAAAAACCAGAATAAATGAGTGTTAGCAGCAGTGCGCCTTCCCGCCAGAGGGCAGTACAAGCAACACCGTGAAAGGGCTTAACTTCCGTGTTCGAGATGGGAACGGGTGTTTCCCCTAACCTGTGACCGCTAACAAGCAATATTGTAGATAAGAAATATTTATAAACCAATCGTGTGAAAAGAAAGGTTAAAGTATGAAATGCTTCCGGAAGGAAGTGTAACTTGTTAATTCTCAGAGTTACACTGCTGTTTTATAACAGTGCATAGAGAATGCTTATTCAGAAAGGTTTCATACTATATTGTTGCTGGGGTCGCATAATCTGGTAGTGCGCACGCCTGGAAAGTTTATGGTATATATATACTTAAACCGATTAAGCGTGTGTCCGAAAGGGCGTGGGGGTTCAAGAACTTTTCTTTGCAATAAAACATTGCATTAAAGAAAAGAAGGACAAATCCCTCTCCCAGCGTAGTATGATTGAGGTGATAGGATGGCAAAGGCCAAATCAGGAAAGAAATCCGGCGGTAAAACCAAAGGTAGCAAAAAATCTAAAAATGATAAGAAAACAAAAAAACAATCAGTAAAACAATCAGTAGTTAAAAAAACTGAAGTTAGACAAATTACTAAAGAGGAAGCCAAAGGCATAATGCGTGTCTGCGGGCAAGAAGTTAATGGTAACGCTCCGATTGTTAAAGCATTATGTGACATTAAAGGTGTAGGTTCTGAGTTAGGTCATGGACTAGCAATCGTTATTGAACGAGAGCTTGGTTTAAACCCATGGAAAGATAAACTCGAAA
Organism: Microcaldota archaeon; assembly: GCA_964404695.1. GTDB lineage: Archaea > Micrarchaeota > Micrarchaeia > Anstonellales > JAGGVH01 > JAGGVH01. The sequence goes on from CAYOKY010000062.1 coordinate 1,949, forward strand.
CAATTGACGAAACAATCATTGAAAAGATTGAAGACATTGTTTTCCATCCACTCAATTATCAAATCCCAGTATGGATGGTTAACCGAAGACGTGATATTGAAACTAATAACAATATGCACATGGTTGCAAATGATTTAACGTATAGTAAGAGAACTGATATTGAACGTGAAAAAAACAGCAGAAGCTGGGTTGGATTCAGACATTCATACGGTAAACGAAAAGTTAGAGGCCAAAGGACTAAATCCAAAGGTAGAAAATCCGGCGTTGTCGGTGTTGTAAAAAAGAAAGGTGTAAAATAGGTGATTAAATGGGAGACCCAAGAAAACCAAAAAAGCAATATGAAAAACCTAAGATGCTTTGGGAGAAAAGCAGAATTATAGAGGAAAAAGGACTTACTAATGAATACGGTTTAAAAAACATGAAAGAGCTATGGAAAGCCCATTCAGGTTTAAGACAGATCCGAAGACAGGCAAGAGGATTCTTAGTTTTGGGCGAGGACGCAGAATCTCATGCTTCCGACCTTATGCACAGACTGCAAAGAATAGGAATCACTAAGGAAGATGCTACAATTAATGATGTATTGTCTTTGGATGTGAAAAACATTTTAGACCGAAGATTACAAAGTATCATATATAAAAAAGGACTATCTATGTCAATAAAACAAGCAAGACAACTCATCACCCATGGATTTATCAAAATCAATGGCAATATAGTTAAATCACCTGGATATGTAGTAAGTATAAATGATGAGAAAACTATAGAATATACTAAACCTATAGATATCAATGCAGGAATTAATAAGAAGGAAGAAGTTGAAGTAAAAAACGCAAAGGAAAGTGTGGTGATTAAATGAATGAAAGTAAAACTGCGATAGTTAATATATATTCATCAAAGAATAATACGAAAATAATTGCAACAGACATAACTGAAGCTGAAACCATTGCAAAGTCAAGCGGTGGAATGGTTGTGAAAAATTCAAGAGAAGAAGGCAAACCATATGCCGCAATGCAATGCGCACTTGCAATTGCTGATGTATTAAAAGCTAAAGGTTTCAGTAACGTAATTGTAAAAATTAGAGCGCCCGGAGGCCACAAATCCAAAAGTCCAGGGTCAGGAGCACAAGCTGCAATCAGACAACTTGCAAGGACAGGCATAAGAATCAAAAAGATTGAAGATGTTACTCCTATACCTACTGACACAACAAGACGTCCTGGCGGTAAAAGAGGAAGGAGGGTGTAAAAATGAATATTAAAGTTATCAAAGATGATGATGAATATTTCATTTTCAATATTAAAAACAGCGAACCTTACCTTACAAATATGCTGAGGAGAACTATAATCGGACAAGTGCCGGCATTTGCAATCGACACAATTACAGTTTATGAAAACAATTCCTATATGTTTGATGAATATCTGGCTCACAGGTTAGGTTTAGTTCCATTAACAACAACTGAAAACGCAAGCATCAACGATGAAATCATTTATACGATTGATGTTCAGGGACCTGGCGAGTTAACGTCCGGAGATCTTAGAACCAAATCAAAGATTAAACCGGTTTATGACAACATACCAATAATTAAGTTAAGGGAAGGTCAAACCGTTAGGATGGAAGCTTCAGCAAAGATAGGTTGCCCAAGGAAACATCAAAAGTTCCAGGCGGGCAATGCAGCATACAACTATGAGGACCCTAAAGAAATCACGGTTACCATTGAATCATTTAAAAATTATCCAATGGCACATGACCTTGCAAAGGTGGCGATAACCAAAATCAAAACCAAGATTGATGAAGCCATTAAAGATATTGAAAAAATGAGGTGAATATTATGCGCAAGATTGAAAATCCTGAATTATTACAAATACTTAATAAATTAAGAAAAAACAAGACCAAGTTTTGGAAAATGGTTAGAACCAACTTATTAAAAGCTAACAGGCAACGGGCTAATGTTAACATTAACAAACTTAGTAAACTTGCAAAAGATGATTTTGTTTTAGTCGTGCCTGGAAAAGTATTAGGCAAAGGAATCATAAAAAACAAGTTTACGGTAATTGCCTTTGATTATTCAAAAAGCACGATTGATAAGATGAATGAAATGAAATGCAACCATTACAAATTTGCCGACATTTTTGATGACAAAGAACAAATCAAAGTCAAAGGCAAGTTTATGATTGTGAGGTGATGAGAATGAAAATATATGACGGCAACGGATACATATTAGGAAGATTAGCCAGTTACATTGCTAAAGATTTACTGAAAGGCGAAAATGTTGCATTACTAAACTGTGAAAAATTATTCATAACCGGCAATAAAAAGGTTATAGTTGATAAATATATTGCACGAAGACATGTTTTATTGCACCAAGATCCTGAGCATGGACCTAAATGGCCTCGTAAACCTGACTTGTTAGTTAAAAGAATTATCAGAGGTATGTTGCCTTATAAATCTCCAAGAGGCAGGTTAGCACAGAGAAAACTTAAAGTTTACATGGGCGTACCGGAACAACTTAGGGAAATTGAAAATAAAGCTGAAAATGTTATGAATGCTAAGACTAAAGAAGGTCAAAAAGGCATAGACATTGAAAAATTATGTCAAAACCTTGGATACCAAATTAAAAGGTGAGTTAATGGCTGATGAAGATAAAATAGAAACTGAAAAAGATGGAAATTCTGGGAAAACGGATAAACCAAAAATTGAAAACGAAAATAATAAAGATAAGAAACCCAGACAAACCAAACCTAAAAAGAAAACTGTCAAAAAAGAGGATACAATTACTGATACAAAAAAAGACAACACAGTAAAGAAAGAGGACACAATTAATGATACAAAAAAAGACACTACTGTAAAAAAAGAGGACACAATTAATGATACAAAAAAAGACACTACTGTAAAGAAAGAGGACACAGTTACTGATACAAAGGAAGACAACACTGAAAAGAAAAATGACACAATATTTACAGATAAACCAAAGAAAACAAGGAAACCCAGCAAGAGAACAAAGAAAACTAAAATTATTAAAAATAAGAAAAATGCCATTACTGTCAGAGGTAAACGTAAAAGGGCTATTGCAAGAGCAGTTGTCAAGAAAGGCAAAGGAACGTTCAGAATAAATAAAATGAACATTAACTCCTTTGTTGATGCATATATAAGAGAAATCATGGATGAACCGTTAAAACTCGTTCCAGACATTGCATCAAACATTGACGTGGCAGTAACAGTCAAAGGCGGAGGTCCAATCGGACAGGCGCAAGCTGTAAGGTCTGCAGTTGCAAGAGGCATTTACGAATACACAAAAGATGAAAACCTTAAAACCATGTTCATCAAAAGAGACAGATATATGTTTGTTGAAGATTCACGAAGAATTGAACCTAAAAAGTATCTTGGTCCAAAAGCAAGGGCAAGAAAACAAAAATCATACAGGTGATTTAAATGGAATTTCCCATCAGATGTTTTACATGTGGTCGTCCTATTGCACAGGACTATCATGAATATTTAAAACTAATCAAGGAAGGTAAAACTCCAAAGGAAGCGTTGGATGAACGAAACATAAAAAAGTATTGTTGTAGAAGAATGTTCGTATCATATGTTGATGTAACAAGCATCGTATCAAAATATAGACGAAAATAAAAAAATTCATGGGACCGTAGTGTAACCTGGCCATCATCCCAGCTTGGGGTGCTGGTGATTCGAGAGGTTGGAAACCAACCCGAAAATTCAAATCTCGGCGGTCCCATCATATTAACCGGGACTATTATAATAATAGTGTCTTGAAAAGAGGTGTAAAAATGGAAAAAACTACAGGGTATTTAGTACCCAGAGAAAAATATCTCGAAGCAGGCTGTCATATTGGAACAAAGTTCAAACATGGTGGCATGAAACAATATATCTATCGCAGAAGAAAAGATAGGTTATTTGTAATGGACATTTCAAAGATTGATCAACAAATCAGAAAAGCTGCAGAAAAACTAGCAGAATATGAACCTGAAGAAATTGTAATAACTGCAGTCAGGATTTATGCAAGTGCTGCCGCATCAAAAACAAGTTTAGTATTAGGAAACAAAGTTATCCAGAAAAGATTTGTTCCGGGAACTTTCACTAACCCAAATATTAAATACTTCATGGAACCAAAAATATTATTTGTATGCGACCCAAAATCTGAATCCGAAGCGATCAGGGAAGCTAAAATAATGAAAATACCAGTAATCTCATTATGTGATACTGAAAATGATCTTAATAATATTGATATTGCAATACCCTGCAACAACAAGGGTAAAAGGTCATTAGCATTAATATTTAACTTATTAGTAAGGGAATATATGATGAAAAAAGGATTAATTGCATCGTACAGCGAATTCAAACACAAAC
>CAYOKY010000063.1:0-6261 GCA_964404695.1 Microcaldota archaeon
TACATGCAGACTGTTCACTCACAACAAAATCAAAATCAACTTTATCAGAAGACAAATAAGTTTCAGGGGAAAGTTTAGTAATATTAGGCAAAACATTATCATAAATTAAAACAAAAGGTTCAAGATCGCCAATGTTATCCAATTCATCTTTACACTGAAAATAAATCAAAGTTTCTCCGTTATAAAAATCATATTGCAAAAGATATGTGCCAGTATATGCAAACCATTCAGTATAATTCATAATCCTGCACAGTGACGTGTCTGAGTCAGATATAATATAAAACATGGCTTTATCGCTGTTCACTGCGTTCGTACCGGTCGTTAACCTTAATTCATTGATATTAGGCCCTTTTAAATCATAATAAAATTCGGTTTGTGCATCATTCAAACTTTCAAACTGACCGTCATATGACCTGACCACATAATAATATACATCATCACGATCTAAGTGATCAACATATTCAGTGTCATTCAAAACTGCTATTTCTTCCCCAATATCCCCAAAACTCTGGCTTCTGTAAATATGATATCCATAAACGTCAGTAGATTCTGAGTAAGACCATGACAAATGAACGTCTGGCCCTTGTCTTTCAATCTCTAAATTTTCAGGTGCCATTGGTTCATGATTAATAATAAAAAAACTAAACATTAACAGGCCAAAAACTAATAACACAAGAATTATTGTAAATATTCCTAGATACCAATACTTTCCATCTTCCATTTTAACACCCATAAAATAATAAATAAATTACCTGAAATTTGAACCCGCAACGCGCCACACTATAATTTTAATCTCAACAGGATCAACACCGCTTCCATAATCATAAGCCCCAAAACGCGTGTATGTTGCAGAATATACATCCTCTGGCATATCACATGACCCCACTTGGTTAGCAGTTTCAGAACCAACACGTGTCAGGTTTACACATAAATCCCAGCCGGCAGTGTTTAATTTTTCATTAATATCAGTAATGTCCATTGAACTCAAATTAGTCCATTTATCCTTAAAAAGAACTGGGTCATTATAATTCTTGGCCAAACCCACAGTTTGAATATCTGCAACCGGACCGGTGTCCCAATCCTCAGGAATACCCGGAGTCATTAATGTGTTGCCAATTCTTTGTGCCACGTCCTGGGCAGAAGAATATTGGGTTTCCATAACAGAATGAATATTAAACCAATAAGATAATACAAAAATAAACGTTAATATAAATAAAGATATAGCAATTACCACATCAAAAGAGAAATATTGTCCTTTCATAGATTAAATTATAGAGTAAGAGTTTAAAATAGTTATTGTAAGGTTTACATTGGTTTAGATTATATATTTTTTAGCATCGCCAATAAGATATAATGAACCTGCAACTAAAATTAAATCATTTTCATGTGCAAGTTTCTTTGCCAATTCATACGCCTGCCCGAAATCATCACATGAATGAACATTATCACAATATTGTAATGCAAACTGTTTTAATTCACTAGACAATGATGACCGGACCGGGTTGGACAATATTTTGGTAGTAATAACTGCGTTAACTTTCGGCCCTAAAATTGAAAACATTTTATTACGATCTTTATCTTTCATCATACCACAAACCCATATTATTTTGGCATAATCAAAAAGCTTAAGGTTATCAACCAACGCCTGCATAGAAGAGGGGTTATGCGCTCCGTCAAACAAAATCAAAGGATTATTATCCACAACCTCCAACCTACCTGGGAGATAAACCTGTGACAATGCATTTTCAATTTTAGTTTCGTCAAGGTTATCATCAACAATTTCAGCCATTGCAATTGCAAGACATGCATTCCTACCCTGTTCATAACCTTTCAACCCAAGATTAGTTTTATATGTTTTATTTGAAATGCTTTTGATAGCCCATACAATTTCATGGCCCAACATTTCATCATTCAACTTCACCAAGTTATCAAGCAGATAAAGTTTAACGTTTTTGGACTTGCATACATCTTCAACTGAACCAACTACCTCAGGATTTGTGTCGCCAAGTAAAACTATACTTTGATCATTTATTATGCCTGCTTTTTCAAATGCAATCTGTTTAATGGTTTCACCCAGAAGTTCAGTATGATCCAAAGAAACATTAGTAATAATACCAAAATTTGAATTTGAAGCGGTTGTTGCATCCAAACGGCCACCCAAACCAACTTCTAAAACTGCAAAGTCAACTTTTTGTTCTTGGAAATATACTAATGCAATCGCAGTGGCAATCTCAAAAAAGGTAGGTGTGTCCGACATTTGACTAATGGATTGTTTAACTTTTGCCCAAACACGTTTTAATTCATCATCAGTAATCTTAACATTATTGATTTGAATGCGCTCATAATAATCTACAATGTGCGGAGAATAAAAACTGCCAACTTTGTATTTAGTAGATAATATTGAACTTAACATTGCAGTCACAGAACCCTTGCCATTAGTGCCAGCAACCTGTATAACTTTTAAATCATTTTGCGGGTTGCCCAATAAACCTAACAGTTTGTTAATCCTTTCCAAACCTAAGAATGACTTGAACATGTCAAAACGCATGATTTCTTTTACAGTATCTGTTTGCATAATCTCACAACATTTTACATAATCTCAAATTGCATAATCTCACAACATTTTACATAATCTCAAATTGCATAATCTCACAACAGTTAGTATATATCACAAAATATAGAAGAATGAAATATTTAATAATTGATAATCAGAGACCCGTTAGAATTGTAAATGTTAAGTTTGCTCTGCATATCATCAGAACTTATATGAAAATCATCAGTTGCACCGCCACATGACAAACAGTTAATACTTCTTACTGATAACGGTCGAAAAACAGTCATTTCCTCTTCATAAATATAAGAAACTAAAATTAATGAGCCTCCTTTAATATAAATCGTAAAATTTTTACCACCAATCTTCTGAGGAACATCAAACGTACCGTTAAACCCGTTGCCCGCAACATAAGATGTATGAATAATGTCAACAAACCTGCCGGCAGTTTCCTCAACAGCATAAGCATCATATTTCTGTGACTCGGTTGCAGATACGTTTAAGAAAATCGTCATGGCAATAGATAATGCAAGCATGAACATGCCCAGGTAAATGTAAAATTCCATAGCAGCCTGTCCTTTACTCATACGATTCAATGTTAATCACCTTTTCACCAAAATCATCATTAAGTTCAATCCTAACAATTCTCAAACCTGCGCCTAAAAATTCACCTTTGCGTGAATCCTCAAACAATTCAGTAGCATTTAACGGAGCAATAGTTTTTTCGTAAACTTCAACCTGTCCGTCTGGCGTTTGCATATAAAATATTATCTCGCCACCTTTATTAGTATTCTGGGTCGTTATGTTAGTACAATATTGGGGCACGGAAATCGTAGTAATAATGCTCGCACCTTCACCTTGTGAATATACCCTGTCAGCATTATCCATTAATATTTGTACAGAAGAACGGGCCTGTGCAATTGCTGGTCCTGTCCGGTCAAGATTGAAAAATATCATCATCATTGGCACTGTCAACATCATCACAAACCCAAGCAGTAATACAGTTTCCAATGCACTTTGTCCTTTCATAATATTCACCTAATTACAGGGGATTCCCCAACGGTCACTGTCATCATCAATGCATGAAAATGCCCTGCCACTTTCATAACCCAATGAAGTATAATAAGTGTCAAGTGAATCCTTGTCCAAAGTAAAATGTCCTACACCTTCAGTGTTTGGGTCATTACTGTTACACATTTCCTGATTCCTGCAACCTGCCATTCCTTTCATTTTAATGCCTTCATCACCATCACAAACACTATTGATTTTACAATCATAAAACATATAATCTACATTTGACCATTGAACGTCATAATCCGAATCATCTATTGCCCACTTGCCTAAAACAAATGATTCAATACCATAATCATCTGAACTTTCTTTGTAACCTCCAACAATCATTCTTTGGAAAAATGAGGGAGAACGGTCAGTATGAATAAAATAACCGCAGTTTGCCATATCCCTTAAAGGTTCAATATCATAAGTAAAAGCTGAATGAAAATACATAAAATTAAAAATGTACTCATTAGTGTAAGCAGGATCACTGGTCAAATTCAAGGGGACATCTGAATCTATCAGCAAACCTGCACCTTTAACAGAAGAAGATATATTTTCGTAGTACTCAGAAATAGGCAACCCTAACTCAATCGAATAATGTTCATTGTCATACAAATAAGAACTATAAGGTTGAGGCGAAATGCTCTCAAAATCATCATCAAGTATTTTAATGTACGGTTTATTTGTAATCCTATCAAGGGCATATTCTTCATCCTCATAAATATCAGGTCCATATCCCTCACATGACAGATCATTATACTCCAAATTATCTATCTGCTTAACCGTGAAACAGTCAAACAAACATTTTTCTTCTTCCAAAGTTATTAAATCATAACTAAGTTCACAATCAATTCCACCCGGACCAGTATAATCAACGGATTTAGGTTCAGAGGTTTCTTTGAATTTCACATTTTCAAGTACATAAGCACCGTAAACGTCATTGTCAGGCCATCCATTATCATATAAACCCTTGTTTGGTCCTACATAAATATAATTTGAAACCACTGAGGAATCAATGTCATCTGCTTTATATTTAGAAGTCATAGGACCATAAAAAAATCCTTTTGAAAAAGTTGCAGTTTCATTAACGTAATCCCAATGTAAGTTATCTCCATTAAAATGTTCACTCTTGTAAATCTTTCGCATATTATCTGAGGAACCTGTGTAATCACGCATAATATAAGTTGACAAAGGATCAGGCATGCCAGTTATTGGAATCGTTAAGGACAAATTAACCGGTTCATTATCAAACGAAAAACTGCCACTTGGATCTTTAACAGTTTTATTTAATGTAAGGTTTATTTCAATGTCCCAAGGTGAAACCTGGCGCACGGAAACGTCATAAGGTTTTGAAAGATTACAAATCCAGCCAACTGATTCACACAACACAGACGACTCGTTAGATAAATGTTCAAAAGTATACATTAATTCATTGTCAGTATAATCAGGATCAAAAGATCTTCCACTGTCAAAATCGTTTACATCAACGGTACCGTTTATCATTAACCATTCAATTTCTTTTGAAACTCTGCATGTTTCAGGGTTTTCATCATAAGAACAAGTAATCCTAGGTGAAGAAGAGTCCTGTTTTATTTTATTATACTGTGACCCACCGCTAAAATTTGACAACTTATAAATCGCATACCTTGCAGAAATGTTTGCAAAGTTTTCAATCCTTTCATCGCTAAACATTTGTGATGCAGTCAGGACCGAGTCAAGGTAAACATGCTTTGAAACTCGTGCCTCATGAATTTCTACACCTTGTGACCATTTAACCAAAGATATACTTAACGCAAACAGGAAAAGAATCATTACAACTGTGAAAAATACGCCCTTCATATACAAACACCTATACGGACTACACCAGTATAAATTCCTGGGAATGGATCATAATCTGTTATCGCTTCACAAGGAGTATACGTGCATTGCTGTGGATTATCATCAGTTACGTATTTCCCATCCCCTTCATATCCATGACATGAAACATAACAATACGGCATATCACCCTGTTGATATTCTTCATAAGTATCCGCAATCAACAATGGTGCATAAACCTTAAACTTTCTCGGACTGTCGCATGAAATCTTATCATCAAACGTTGCGTTTACGTTACATACAACGCCCCAGTCATCATCACTATAATTATAATATTCGATGGTAAATGCATACTGACCAGGTATAATCTCCCGCAAACCTTTTTCACCGTTTTCACAAAAATCATCATCATCAGGCAAAACCATTGCAAGATGCTGTGCATATGTCTGCTCATCGTTCCATTCAGCGTGATACATCAAAAGACCAACGTCCCTTGCAACCACATAAGCCTGTTCAAACTCCTGATAATAACCATAAGGAAACGTGATTGAAACTAATAAACTATAGATTATCATTAATGATACCATGAATCCTAACAGTGCATCAAACGAGAACATATAAGCTTTCATTATATTCTTATTAAATAGTGAACTTTATATATTTTGCCTCAAACTTTTGCATAGGGGAACTTAAGCAGATATCTCCCAATCATTCAAAAATTCCTGCTTGAAAAAGTCAATGTCACAAGTTAAAACCACTGCAAATTCTCTATTGGCATTAAATGCGCTCCATGAGAAATTTGGACTTCCAATGAAGACCTTACGATCATCAATGACCAT
>CAYOKY010000064.1:0-6198 GCA_964404695.1 Microcaldota archaeon
GCTTTTTGATTATACCTGCACTTTCCTCTTCAAGACAAATGCTTTCAATTAACACTGTGCCTTTAGAAGTTTCAATGTAACCATTGGTTGCAACCACCATGGTTCTTTGAAAACCAGCAGTGTTTGACCCGTCAACAACTGTCTTACGCATTACATGAACCTCGTCCACTGGCTTGGCGTTTAACATTTTGGATATTGTTAAAACTATCTGCAACGCTTCACGGTTAAGGTCATTGGGCGGTTCACTGTCCGTTTCAACAAGACAGCAGTTGTCATGAACATGATAAATATAATCTTTATTTTTTTGAACTTCATAAGACGCTGCACTATCCTTTGTCCCAAGCTCGCTTTTAACCGCATACATTTTGCGGTTGATGGTTACACCTAAATCTATTCCTTCCCTAGATTCGCAATTGCAAAACAATTTATGCGTGTCTAACCTTTGATGAACCTCTAATCCGCACTTCATTATACCACATCACTATTTTCCTCGGGCATATCTTCAATTATAGAACACTGTGAAATCTCGCCTGCAATATTAGTTTCCATGACTTCCTTAACCTTGTCCCATTTCTTATAATGGCCAAGGACCCACATTAATTTAACGTATGCAGTTTCAGGAGTCCAGTCACACAGGTTACCAATCACGCCCGCTTTTTGAAGAAGACGACCGGAAGTATAAACGTTCATGTTAACCCTTCCAAAAATCGTCTGCGTACTCATTACAACTGCTACACCGCTTGAAGTCAAATCATCAATTTCCTTAATTATAGGCATAACCTTATCACTATTGAAAGGGTTGGTTGACACGTGACCTAACCCTGTGCCCATTAAAACAACACCATCATAATCACTTAAAGATGAAATCTGTTTACCGGTTATTCCAGGATAAATGTATTGCATTGCAACATTAGTATTCATCTTCGTATCCATTTCAAGTTTAGAAGGTTTCCTAAGATTATCAAGCTCAATAACTTTTTGATTTTTCCAGTCAATTTCCATTAACGGTTTTACATTGATTGACTTGAACGCACTGCGCATTGACGAATGCATTTTCCTTACGCGCACACCTTTGTGAACATAACAATTATCATCATTCATGCTCTTGTGCATGCAAACACCAACGTCTGCAAAATCATGCTTAGCTGCAATGATTGATGAAAACATATTAATCTTAGCATCAGAAGATCCCCTGTCAGAACTGCGCTGTGCACCTGTAAGAATCAAAGGGCACGGTAACCCGGGAAAGAAAAATGATAATGCGGCAGAAGTATAATGCATAGTATCAGTACCATGCGGAATAACAATCCCTTTTGGTTTATTTTTCAGTACACTATTAATTTCTTTTGCAAGGTCAACCCAAATCTCTGGAGCCATATCTTCAGAAAATAATGAGAATGGTTGTGACGATTTAATCTGCGCTATTTTGGCAATCTCAGGGAATGCATTTAACAATTCCTTCTCACTAGTTAAAGGATAAACTGCACCCGTTTTATATTCAACCCTTGACGCGATGGTACCTCCGGCACCAATAACATGAATGTAAGGACCCTTCCCTTTCTCTTGTTTTAATATTGGTTTAACTTTCTTAACATGGCCCAAGGTTTTCAATGCTTTGACCTTAAGAAAATCAAACCCGACGTTATACCCATTAGAAAGTTTAATGACCAAAACGTTTGGGTTGGTATCACCACGGGGCATTAAAATACCATTAAACGTTCGCCCGTCCTTCAAAATAAGTTCAATGTTGTCTGAAACTTTTACATTATTGCTTTCCAACAACTCCTTAACATTATCAGAATAAACCATCATACCACCTTAATTTTAAACGTTATAATCATTTTACAACTCTAAATTTTAACATTAAATATATCTTAACTTTTAAATATCTGACGGTATGAATAAATAAACATGTTTACTATTCAGTCCAGACAAGACAAGGCAAGAACAGGCATTCTCAAAATGCAACACGGTACGGTCATGACTCCTGCGTTTGCACCAGTGGCAACAAGGGCAACAGTCAAAACTCTTACAAATGAAGACCTTGAAAAAATGGGTGCCCAAATTTTGATGTGCAATACTTATCACTTATACTTAAAACCGGGTTCAGATCTGATTGAAAGAAATAATGGACTACATAATTTCATGTCATGGGATAAACCTATAATGACTGATTCTGGCGGTTACCAGGCGTTTTCTCTTGGGATTGGCGCGGAACTGGGTGCTACAAAGTTTGAATATGAAAACAAAATCTTTGACAAGAAACCCAGGAATGCCAAAGTTAAGGAGGACGGCGTTGAATTCAAATCCATCTATGATGGTTCAACACATTTTTTCACACCAGAGAAATCTATTGACATTCAACGTCAACTCAACAGTGACATGATTTTCGCGTTTGACGAATGTTCACCGCCTTCAGCAGAATATGATTACACACAAAAAAGCATGGAACGTACGCATAGATGGCTGGAAAGATGTGTAAATGAAAAGAAAACCGATCAATTACTTTTCGGGATAATCCAAGGCGGAAAATATCAGGACCTTCGCGAGCAAAGTGCTAAATTCGTAGTCCAGCAAAACACTGAAGGAATTGGAATAGGTGGCTCATTTGGCAGGCAACAAATGAATCAGGTTTTGGACTGGATTTACCCTTACCTTCCGGAAGAGAAGCCAAGACATTTATTAGGGATAGGCACAGTACAGGACATATTTGAAGGAGTCAAAAGAGGCATGGACCTGTTTGACTGTGTCGGTCCGCAGATGATTGCACGTGCCGGTTACATTTATATACTCCAAGAATCCGGCGGTTGCCCGGACAATAAGTTCAGGTATAAAGTTAATAATGCAAAATTTAAGGAAGATGACAGGCCACTTGACCCAAACTGTGATTGTGAAATGTGTAAAAGATATTCAAGAAGTTATGTACATCATTTGTTCAAAGTAAAAGAATATTCAGCAAAGCGCATAGCAACATATCATAACCTTTATTATATGCTAAACCTTATGAGGAAAATCAGAAAATCTATTGATGATCAACAATTTGATGAGCTTTATAAAAAATGGATGATTCAATAGTTTCCAAAGCAACATTTACGTCATATTCCTTTCCAACACCATAATTCTGGGCATTAATTAAATGTTTATGAATATCTAAAGCTTCTTTCTCAGTAAACAAACCTGTGAAAATAATACCGCAAATTGTTCGACAAAAAATCGAATGGTCTTTAGGTAAAGAGTAATATAACTCCCTAAGTTCATATACTGCCTTATACATCTGGTTAGTAATAATATAACAATATGCCTTACAACACTTTGTATTTATTATAATTCCATCATTTTTACAATTATCAATTAAATAATTTATAATATTCATTGAATCAAAATACCTTTTCTGTTTACGGTAAACTTCAGCTTTCAGAAGCAGAACTCTATCAGAATTATAAATTCCTTTAAACTCCTCAGTAATAACTTCAATATGTCTAAACTTACCATCTTTATAATGAAGGTCTAATAATTTTAAAAAGATCTTTTCCAGGGGTTCATAACCTGCCTCAACATATTCCCTAAAATAATACAAGGATTTAATTAAATCATTATTACATAAAAACACATTAACAATTGATCTATAAATATATTCAACCTTCATAAATTTATTTGCCTGCAAAAACACCTTTTCCGCTTCAGAAACATTTCCAAGTTTGCCATAAGTAGTAATCAGGGAACTGGCTATAGCAGGAGTAGGATAATTTTCAAATCCTTTAATTAAAATGGGCAAAGCTTTACGTAAATGGCCACGTTCAATATATCTATGAGCTTCCATTATAACATTCATAGGAGTAGGGAACCTACGAAAAAATGTATGGGAAGCACTAGGCCTTTTAATATGCTTATTTTTATATGGATCAATCAAATACACATTCAATCTAGGACACATCAAGTAATAGAGTCATAGAAAATGTTTTTAAATGTGACATAACCAATATTTAACATATTTAAATTTATATACTCATAAAAAGAACTATATGAGAATCGCAACTTTAGGTTATTTAATCCAAGAAAATCAGGTGCTACTCGCAATGAAAAAAAGAGGTTTCGGGAAAGGATGGTACAATGGATTTGGCGGGAAAGTTGAATCAAATGAAAGTTTTGAAGGAGCGTTAATAAGAGAATGCCAGGAAGAAATCAAAGTTACACCTATAGAATTTGAACACATGGCTGACTTGGGATATTATGATAATGACAAATTAGGGTTTTTTGTTAAAATGTATTTCATCACCAAATGGCATGGTGAGCCAAAAGAAAGTGATGAAATGAAACCTGAATGGTTTCAAAAGGAGGACATCCCCTATAATAAAATGTGGGAAGATGACAAATACTGGTTCCCAGAAGTTTTAAAAATACAAAAACTCATTGGACATTTCTGGTTTAAAGACCTTTTTGAAGATGAAAAAACCATGATTAAATATGAAATCCTGCCTCAGTAACTCAGCGGTAGAGTGCCTGTTTCGTAAACAGGAAGCCGGGGGTTCAAATCCCTCCTGAGGCTTGGCCGGAAAACTTAAAACAAAGATATATTTTGCCTTGAAAAGAATAATTTTATATTCTTTCTGTTGATTCTAAAATCAGCCGATTATATCAGTCTACCAATGAGGGGGAATAAATGGCAAAGAAAAAGGCAAAACTAAAAAAATAAATAACGAAATTTAAAAAAGAAAAGAAAAAAATTATTTCTTTTTCTTAGATGTTTGATTTTTGCCAACAGTTTTATTTGGCTTCATTGTTTTTGGTTTACTAAAATGATTATAGATTACGTAAATAACCAAAATCAAAACCAACAATCCAAAACCATAAACCAGATAATCCATTACTGTTTCTGTAGGCTTGTCTCCGGCATCACAATCGTCTGGACAATTACAAACATTCTCACCAGGACCGCATTCACCGTTGCCACAGTATGTGCAAGTGTGCCCACAATCTGCATACAAACATTCTCCATTAACATATTCAACGCATGAAACAGATTCCAAACCTTCACAACAAGATTCAATACCCGTTTCTCCCTCAATTAAGCATATCTCATTTGTTTCATTGTCCTCAACTGATTGATTCAAATCTTGAGTTGTCTGATTTTGTTCATTTGTTTGATTAATAGTTTGGTTTAATTCCTCTGTTTGATTTATTGTTTCATTTACGTCTTCAGACCCATCACCTTGTTCAACTTCAACACATTCATGCAAAACACATTGTCCATTTTCACAATCGTCATCTGAGCAACAATCATATTCAATGCACTCATAATCTTCAACGTATCCACAGATACAAGTTATAGGTTTGCAAACCGTGTTAACACATTTCTGGTTATAACCGCAGTCACTATTTTGTATACATTCAGGTTCAACACACTCATGATCTGAACATGTTTCATCTTCTGCACAATCACTGTCCTGAACACATTCATATTCAATACATTCATGGTCATCAACATAACCAGTTTCACATAACACTATACTACATTCGTTGTCCACGCATTCTTCAGTTTCTTCGCAATCATCATTGTCCACACATTCTACGCAGAAATTATCATTACATAAACCATCGTCGCAATCCGAATCATCTTGGCAAAAGTCCTCAGGCATATCTCTACAAGAACCGTAAGCACAAACCTGACCTTCTTCACACCCTGCATCAGTTTCACAGTCATAGGTTGTAAATTCTTCAGATGTATCTTCTAGAAAATTTACTTCTAATTCTTCACCTGTGTAATCACCAACAACATTAAAACTAATCAATTTATATTTAAACGAAGGAGCGATAATCGAATCACCGGTGTCATATGAACCTGCAGAATCATTAAAAACATATTTTACATCCCAGTAAGTCGTCCAATCATCAATCAGGTTAGTTGCTTCATGATCAACTTCCAACATAACCTGGCCATTGTCTTCAGGATAAGGCTCATCATCAAAACTGCCCCATGAATCCATATCACATTCACCAGTTGATATTGTACATGAACCATAATGCAATTCAACATGGTCAATAAATTCATCGTCAGGACCTGTACCTTCTGCTTCAATTGTTATGGACTCAAGAGTTACAGGTTCCTCGGAATTTGAATATAAAATCATTCTGCCCACGCGATAGTAGGGATAACCTGCACCGTCAGTTTCCGCACACGAATCCTCAACATTGAATTCT
>CAYOKY010000065.1:0-6109 GCA_964404695.1 Microcaldota archaeon
AGCAAATAATGTATATATTATAACTTCTAAGGCCGGACCTGTTATGAACGGTTGCACAGCTTCATGGGTTACTGTATTATCTAATAATCCTAAACTTGTAGGGGTTTCAATATCCAAGGAACATTTTACGTACTGGGTGATTAATCAAAGCTCAGAATTTATTATTAATATACTTGCAGATAATGCTAAGGCAGTTAAGCTTGCTAATTACTTTAAAGGACAGTCTGGTAAAGATGAAAATGATAAAATGAGTAAAGTTAACTATTTCCTAGGTCTTACTGAAAGTCCTGTATTAAAAGATGCAATTGCTTATGTTGAATGTAAAGTGGTTAAGAAGTATGAAACCGGAGACCATTATTTGTTTGTTGGCGAGGTTGTGAATGAAAAACTGCTTAAGAAAAATAAGGTTTTAACTATAGGAAGTATTAGTTCCTCAAAAACTAAGCCCAAAATCTGCAAAAAGAAAACTGTAAATAAGAAAAAAATTAAGAACAAAATTAAGAAAACAATGAAGAAAAAAGTTACTAAGAAAAAAATTGTAAAGAAGAACAGTAAACGGAAAAATAAAAAGAAAATATAATCTTATACTATTATTTCTTGGTCTTGGATTTGAAGTTGTGCAGTTTTAATATTGCTCTATGAATATTTTGTGATTTCCCAAGACCTTTTGCTTCTGTTTGTATTAAGTATGTTCCAAATTTATTAATTTCCTCACTAGTGAACTCATCTTTTGCGAAGATATATCCGCATACTGCTCTTGGATAGTTAGGGTCGTTTTTTGGAGCAGTTTCTATAATCTTTTTGAATAGTTGGATAGCTTCTTTCGTTTGATTACTTTCATATAAGCAATATGCCTTAATACAGTTAATCCTGATTTGTTGAGAGTTATCTGCGCTGTTTATGTTTAGGTGTTTAATTGTTGTAAGTACTTTTTGGTAATCTTTTAATTTTTTATAAGCTTCAAGTTTTAATATTTGTATGCTTATATCCTTCCTGATTTCGTTGCGTGTTGTATCAATGAAAGTGATTAGTTCATTATATTTGCCAAGTTCAAACATTTTGTTTATTATTATATTATTGGAAAGCAGATCAAGAGTAATATTAAAATCTCTCATGTCTTTTATGCATTCTAAAATCTCTTCGTATTTATTTGCTTTTTGTACTAACTGGCTTAATATTTTGTCATCCGGAATTATTCGGTATCCATACATTTCATTTAAATAATATATTGCTTTTTTATAACTTTTACATTGATGTATTAATGAATTATAAATTTGAATTGTTGGTCTTAGATGCATTCTTTTCATTTCTTCATAATAGAACTGTGCTTCTCCTGGGCTTGTAGCAGTTTTGATTAATAGCCCATATGTTTCTACATCAGGTTTAATTTTGAGTTTAAGCATCTCATCATAATATTTTCTATGCTTTCTATATAATGCTTCAAACAGTGTATTATACATTACAACATCTAAAATGTTATTTTCTTCTGAAATTCCTTGTTTTTCTTTTGCATATTCATACATATTTATTATTTCTCTTTTGTTTTTCGTTATACCGTATGCTTTAATAAGTATAGTGATAATGTGTGAGTTCTTAGGGAACAATTTCAGCCCGTTTTTTAGTATTCTTATTGCTTCAAATGGGTTTGATGACATTATTCGTTTTGCCCTCATTGTAATGTCAAAGGGATTGGAGGGGATGTTTCTATCAAAAAATTGATCCCTATGATCCTGTTCTTGAATATGATGCACTCTATTTAGCATAAGTTATATGCAAGAGGATATATTTATAAATATTGGGAAATTATGGTTTTATGTTCCTTTTTGAATCCTTGTCAGTTTGTATAGCTCAAGATGGGGTTAATGATTCAATTTGATAATTAGTAATGCAGAGTGTAAATGGCTTATATTTTTTGTTTTTTGGATGCAAAATTGGAATGCAAAATGAAGAATGTAAAGTTGAAGAAGCAAAGTATTAATTGATAAAAATGCAAATTAATACTATTAGTTAATCTCTTTAATAATTAAATAATTAGTTGATTGTTATTATATGATTATTGATAATAGTTTTCCTTATTTTATTATTTTTTTAATAATTTCCTTAGTTTGTAGGGGGCATTCTCCACCACATGAGTTGCATGGATTGATGTTAGACTTCCTTTTTCTTAATATATTCATTTTACCATTCATTTCATGTTCCCATCTGTTTCCTCTTGGAGGACATATAACGTTAGGGTCAGTTTTCCTAATTTCTCCAAATGCCTGTTTAATTGATTTTCTCATTGTTTTTTTGGTTATTATCTTTGTATTGGTTTTAGGATTGTTACCTGCTGTTATGTCGTAGATTGAACCAACTGGGTGTTCCTGTGCCGGACATTCATAAATGTTGCCGTCAATTGTTACATAAAAGCTCCATGGTCCGCACTGTGTGCAGTCAACACCGCCAAGGTACGGTCGTAATAATCCATTCTCAAGAACCGAGAAATCTACTACCATTTCTCTTACAATTTTATCCCTGATCTCCAGTTGTAGTTCTAGGAATTCATTTTTTGTTAATTCCCAGTTACCTATTTCTTTTTCTGTTCTGCCAGCAGGAATGAATGTAGTAATAATGGGCATTAACTTTTCTTCAATGCACATCCTGAAGATATCAATAATTTCAGATTGATTTACTTTTGCCACAATTGAATCTATACCCATTCTGGTATCAAATTCTCTGTTGTTCCAAATTCCGGGTTGATTAAACCCTTTTGCTATTAATTTATCTTTTGCTACGTCTCTTAATTCAGTATAACCAGGTCTCCAAGCAAGGAAATCTTGAATTTCTGCTTTAAAACTGTTAAACTTTAAAATTACTGTTGCATTGTTGTCCCATAAAAAGTCAATCCAGTTATTGTCCTCAGATAACATTACACCGTTTGTAAATATTACAGGCACCATGTTTTTTTCATTGATTCTTTGAATCATTTTTTGCATATGAGGGTCTGTCAACGGCTCGCCAGCACCTATAATGTTAATTGTCTGGGCACCCATGTCTGCAGCAATATCAATTAGATTTAATGATTCCTTAAGTGACATCTGTTTATTTGACCTGTTTATTTGGTTTTTCCTTCTCCTTTCAAAATAGTTATTAATATACCTTTTAATCGTATTTTTATTTTTATTCCCATCAATCAAATCAATTATATCTTGTGGGGTTGGGTTTTCAATCTGATGTAACTGTTCACCCATGGTGGCGATTTTCTCTTTGGTTTTGCCAATGAATGTATGTCTTCTGAAACAATATAAACAGTTTAATAAACAGTATGAACCGCCTTCCATTTGTACAGTTAATACTTGGCCTTGTGCCTGGGCATAATAGTAATCTTCTCTTGTGAAGTTCCAACCATTGGCTAAGGCAATATTCTTTTCCATTGTGTCCCTCTGTAGGAATTTATGTGTAATTAAGTTTATAAATAGTAACTTATATGGATTAATCTAGATAGTTTTTATTCAATTGTAAATATATTTAACTGTATGTATGTTCAGGTGTTCTTGTGAAGAAATTAGATTTACTTGATAAAAAGATATTGTATGAATTGGACATCAATTCTAGGATTTCATTGATAAGGTTGGCTAAAAAGTTGTCGGTTTCGCGTGAAGTGGTCAATTATCGTATTACTAAACTTGTAGATCAAAGATATATCCGAAAATTTGTTACTATGATTAATCCGTCAAAGTTTGGTTATTTAATTTACAAATTATTTTTTAAGTTTCAGAATCTTGATGCTAAAACAAAAAAACAAATGTTACTTTGGTTGCGTAATAATGATTATGTGTATTGGATTGCAGATTGTCAGGGCAGATGGGATATGAACATTACTATTTTTGCAAATGATGTTCACCATTTTGATGAAATCCTGTCAAATTTCATTACTTATTATGGGAAGTATGTTCTGGAACAACAATTTAATATTACATTAGAAGTTAATGTTCTAAACAAGCAATGGATATTGCCCAGCAGAGATTTTGTTAAGTTAGTATTGGTAGGAGGTAAAGTTAAGGATCTGGAAATGGACAAATTGGATGTTGACATTTTGAAAATATTGGCTAACAATGCCCGTATTTCTGCCGTGGATATTGCCAATAAACTTGGTTCTAATCCTAGGGTAATCTTATACAGAATTAAGGAGCTTGAAAATAAGGGCATAATTTTAGGTTACACGGTTTCATTGAAGTTGGATGTTATGGGCAAACAATTCTTCAAATCAATAATTTATTTCAATGCATTGGATAAAAAGACCAAGAAGAAGGTTGAACAGTTTTGTAAGGTTCATCCGAGCATTAATTATTTTATATTCTGTGTGGGCAACTGGCCTCTGGAACTTGAGCTTGTTGTAGATGATAATACTCAATATTATAAAATAATGGACGATTTCAGGGACAATTTCCCAGAAATGAAAGGATATGATACTATCTTCCTCCCTAAAGAGCATAAGTTTGATTGGATGCCTTTGTGCTATGAAGTTGTTGATAAGGGATCCAAACAAATTGTTGATAGGGGATTCAAACAAATTGATGGAAATCAGGAAACTGGGGCTAATGGAACCAAGCCTTCATAAGCAAAATCCCACGACTTAGACACTAAAACTTAAACATAAGTTTAAAAATATATTATTAATTATAGTGTTTGATGAGATTATGGTGCAATTAAGACAAAATTCTGTATCTTTGGGAGCATCCGGAAAATTACATCCGGAAATAAGCCAACAGTTAGACACTTATTTACCGCGCCTGCAAATAATGCCTTTTTTTAATATTGTATTAGATAAAATTAATGATTTTCAGGAAAAAAAGATTTATGATTTATTATCTCTTTCACGTGAAAATGATTTGGAAGTTAAAGTTGGCAAGTTTGCATCAATTTTATACATTTTATCTTTTTCCAAGGGTCCTGTGTTTGATAAGGACATTGATTTTGTTGTTCAGAATTATCTATCTTGTATAAATCGTAGGGGTATGGCATGTTTAACGTTCACTGAGTTTGAAAAAAAGCTTGCTGAAAAAGAGCTTGCTTGTAATTCTAATGAAATGTGTTCCGGTGGCAAGCAGGTTGAGATAATTTTGGATTCCTTGGATTTTTATAAATACTTTTCCGGGTATAATAAGTTGTTTGGATATAATAATTTTTGTAACAATTTCGCAGAAATTGATAAGAACATGGATATAACTTCATTCCCATACTTTATTCCTGCGTTTAGTTTTGTAATTAAACAATTACCTTGTGAATTTGACATTTCTGGTTTTTTGAAAGTTCAACGACGAAGTGTAATACAACCTGATACATTTTATTCTAGTAAGTTTGATTGAACGTCAGGACAATGTTTATAAATCTTCTTTTTATGTTATTCTCTATGACGATTAAGTATCTTTCTTTGGTATTGATCATCTTTTTGATGATGGGTATTACTAATGCGGCATTAGATTTTAAGTGGACTCCCGATGATGTTACTCTAGATGGGGATTACGATTCTGATGACGAGAATTCCGCCAGTTTTACTAACGGTGATTTGACAATGCATTATGGTTACCGTGACAAAATGTTATACATTCATTTTAGTATTTCTGATTCAAGTTTTGATGATGAAGATAGGATTGGGATTTATTTTGACATGGATGAAAGTAATGATTTAAGTGATGGTGATGAATATGTTTTCTTATTCCGCGACGACAGTTTAGATTCATCATCAAAATGGGATTGTGTGATTGATGCACCTAATCCTTCACGGTCATGGGAGGGTGAATGTTTAATACCCTTTGAAGATGTTGGAATTACATTAGAACCGTCACCCAGTGAAGAATATGGTCCTACTGTTCACATTGAAGCGTTGGATGATAAAGAACAGGAAATAATAGGTTCTTATAGGACTGATGAAACCGCAGGTGAATTTAAATCTTCATATTACTGGGCACAGCCAGAATCGCTGGGTTTGGATTTTGCAGAATTGAATGTTGAGGATTGGTGTGCGGAAACTGACGGTGCAGGTTATCCTTATTATCGCGTGGGCAGAATGATGTTATATTCAAATTCCGAGGAACCTGTAACTCTTGAGTCCATAACAATTGAAGCA
>CAYOKY010000066.1:0-6065 GCA_964404695.1 Microcaldota archaeon
CATATGCACTCCAGGATGATGTGCTTCTTACATATACCGAAGAAAGTGGTAAAGTAGACGATGAATCCGATGCTTATGCAGTTATTTCTTTTGCATTTGATGTTGGTGATGAAGAGTTTACTGATTCTGAAGTAAATGATGACTCCGGCACTGATAAACAGGTTCATTATGACCCACCAAACAATGGTACTGCGGTTACTGGTGTATCTGATTTGTCACATACTGAAAGTGATATAGATGAAGATTTCATATCTGATAGAGGTACTGAATTTGAGTTAGATACAGAATATGTATTTACTGTACCAGACAATCCTAGATATGTTGCTTGGTCTTTCAACACTGCTGAAGCAGCTGAAGATGGTTCCTCCACAACTTGGACTGGTCGTGAAACCGAATCCACAGTCGTTGGCGGTGTTACTGTACTAGTTGATGCAATTGATCAAACATTATCAACTTGTACTGTAGGTTCCGGTGGTAGCGCAGCATGCTCATACAACAATGATGCAACTGCAACTATCAATGGTATGCCATCTGTCACTGTTAAAGAAGCAAATCCAAGTGCAGTAAACCCAAGCGGTTTAGTTGTCTTAGATTCTGCAGCTTCAGGTAATGCAAACGTAATCGCCGTTGGTGGTAACGTTGTAAACACTGTTACTGCAGACCTGTTAACTGGCGTAGATTATGACTTCAGTCAACAACCTGTAATCATGGAAGTTGGTACTGGAAGTATAGTCGTTGCTGGTGAAACATCCGCAGACACTTTACAAGCTGCACAAGACTTTATCAGTGGTTTGACTGAAGAGTAAATCTCTTCTCTCTTTTTTCTTTTTTTTTATTTTATTTTTTTTGAGGGTTAGCGTGAGCTTAGTTTTGAGCATTTAAAACATTTAATATTTATGAGATAAAATATCTTGAGTATTAAAATTAAATATCCATTGATACATTTCAGAGAGTGTATTGAAAATGGAAATAGTTTATCAAAAAATAAATAGGAAAATTAGACAAATAAAAATTGAAAACAGAATAGAACTTGAGAAGAAAATTAAAAATTATCGCCAAAGTATTCTTTGAACTTCTTTGTTAAAAACAGTTTAGAGCTTCTTCCTTCTGCCATTTCTTTAAGGAAACCTTTATCTTCTATTGACTTGATCTTATCGTAAACAGGACCGATTTTGCGTGTTAATGTTGATTTTAATATGCCGTCATGCTTGGCAACGTATCCCAGAACTTTCATTTCACTTTTGCTTAGTTCTGTTTCAACATTAAAGTTTTGGACATAGTTTGCATATTCGGGCAGTATATTCATTATGTGATAATCATCTTTGGTATTAAATATCCTTAAAGGACTATCATTATCTTCATATTTCTTGTTAAGTTTGTTAATCATTTCCGTTAGGATATACCCTTTATGGATACCAACAACTTTCATCATTTTACGTTGGTTAAGAGGTTTAGGTGACATGAATAATATTGCTTCCAAAATGCCCATTTTTTCCATTTAGTCACCTTTTATTTGTGGCCATGATTTGTTGTGTTTGGCCTACCCATCTTATGATTATATCATTAAACATTACATCCTGTTGCATATCAATAATTCCTTTCTGGTAGATGTAAAGCAAAGGCAGTAAAGTATAAACAGGTGATTCATCCTTTTTTATCTGCTGTAAATATGAAAACATTATAAGTTTTTGGTCGTCATGGTTGCTTGCTATTATTTCCTGTGTCCTGAGCTGTTCTTTTTCAATATCATACTTCCCGACTTCCATAACCTTTCTTGGCTTAATTTCCTTTTGTTCTGCCCGTTTGCTGGCCATTTTAACTGCCCTGAACTCTTCTTGTTTAAATGCCTGTTCCATTGCGCCAACCAGTTCATTAAGCGTAACAGGGCGGCTTGGAGGCACTCTACTGGTTAGTTCAAGTTCTGCGCTTTCAAACGGCGTGTCATCATAAAATTCTTCAATCTCCTGTTCTGCTTCGAATTTTAGTCCTTCAGATTTAAATTTAAGTAAGATTGATGATGCGAGAATAAGGTTTGCAGGCATGTGAAAATCAATATGGTTCATGTTTTTAACTTCAGTAATGAATGCTTCAGATAACGGTTCAATGTCAATGTTCCATGGATCAATTTCTTCTTTGGCAACCAAGTTAAGCAATAGCTCTTTCCATGTTGGTATCTCTACCATTTTCCTAATATCCAATTACACCACCTGGTACTGCCCAATTTTTACTGCTTCTTCCAACGTTCTGACATCTTCTGTTGTAAACTCAACAATTAAATTTTTAATAGTATTGATTGGAACACGTATCTGTTTGCCGTCATTCCTAAACCTGATTGTAGCGGTATTGTCTTTGATTGAATCATAATCAATTGTTATTGTGTATGCTACGCCTATCTCGTCAGCGCGCGCATATCTTTTGCCGATTGAACCGGTTTCTTTAAAGATTACGTCCAGTTCTTTCCTTAACTCTTTAGTTAAGTCCTGTGCAATTTCCATAATGCTTTCGTCCTTCTTAACAAGTGGGTAAACTGCTGCATGGTATGGTGAAATATAAATCGGCAAATCAAACCATTCCCATTTTTTATCTTCGGTTGCCGGCCTGTAACTGTTTTCTAATATTGTCCAGAATAACCTGTCAAACCCGAACGATGGCTCAATAACGTTGGGCATAATTTTTTTACCTTGCCTGTCATCAACAATTTCCATTTTCTTTTTGCTTATCTTTGCATGTGACGATAAATCGTAATCACTTCTATGTGCTATGCTTACACATTCAATCCATCCGAATGAAGTTTCACTTTCAAGGTCAACAGCGCCTTTGGCATAGTGTGCCTTTTCCTTGTCATTAAGTTGCCTGAACCGATAACTCTTAACGCCCATCAAATCATAAAACTGTTTTGTTAACCCTATGAAATAACCGTGAACCTTGTTTGTAATGTATGCTTTTTCAACCGCTTTGTCAATTGTAATGTTTTCAACATTTTCACTATTAGCTTTTGCGATTGGTATTTTCATGTCCTTGATATTCTTGTAATTCTCAGGTTCCTTGTCATATTCAGGATTGAAAAAATATTCAAGTTCCATCTGGTTAAATTCTCGCATCCTGATAAGTATTCTCCTTGGTGAGATCTCGTTCCTGAACGCTTTGCCGATCTGTCCTATTCCTATTGGAAGTCGTCCGTAAGTGTTAAATATTCTTGAGAAATCCAGGAACATCCCCTGGGCAGTTTCAGGCCTCAAATATGCAATGTTGTCACTGCTTCCCGCATAGGTTGTTTGAAACATTAAGGCAAACCGTGCAACGTCACTGAGTTCCCCTTTACATTTAGGGCATTTGATGTTATGTTGTTTCATGAGTTTGGTTAATTCTTCCTCAGTAATACCGTCATAATTTCCGCTGACGTTGTCCTCTAAAAGTTTATCAGCACGAGTTTTTGTTCCGCACTTTTTACATGTTACCAAAGGGTCTGCGAAATGGTCAGCATGACCGCTTGCGCGGAAAACTATTTCCGGATAAATGCTTGCGGTTTCAATCTCGTGAAACCCATTATTTCTAATGAATAATTGTCTCCATTGATTTTCAATCTTTCTTTTAATCAAAGCGCCTACCGGCCCGTAATCATAAAACCCTGCAATAGGATTGTAAATCTCTGCACTAGGTATAATAATTGACCTTTTCAATGCTACTTCTAGTATTTTATCGTATAACTTATTGTCGCCCATACTTCGTATTAAGAAGGTAATGAATTTAAATTTATTGTTTTCTTTATTCTAAATTATGTGTTTCTATTAATTTGTTGAAAAACTGATTATTTTCCATATTTTGAACTGCTTCTTTTCTGGTAGATGCTGCTGATAACATGTAGAATGCTAATGATCCTTGTTGTATTATGATTCCTTTTCCTGGATAGTCATAGATCCCAACTTTTTTTCTTTTTAATATGTCAGAAATGCTAGCAAAAGGTTGAAGGTCTGCTGTTAATTGTACATTCTCTTTGGCACAAAGATAATTGGTTGTCCATGCTAGATCTATAGAGGAATGATCTAACATAATCTGTTCAATTTTATGTATAGGAATGTTCATTTGTTTAAACGTTCTTCCATTTGCTATGTCTATTTCCATTTCTGGGAAAGTATAATCAATTTGATGTTTTGGTAATAATATATTTCCAGTTTTGTTAATTAGTGTATGATGTCCAAATGTTCTAGGATTAATTTCTGCAAAGTAAACTTTACCTTCTCTTGTAATTATAAAGTCAACATTAAATATGCCTTTATATGCTGTTTTATTCATTTGTCTTCCTATTTCTTTAGTAATCCTCACTATTTCGTTAACAATATCTTTTTCAATATCCTTACTTAATGGCCAAGTTGTTCCTGCGTAGATCGTACCATTTTTTAATAATTGTTCTGATATATCAATTACTAACGTTTCTTTACCATCAGTTATGGCTCCTACTGAAGGTGATATTGCAACATCCAGTTTCTCACATATTATAAGGTCTTTGAAGATATCTCCGCCTTCTTTTTCTTTCATTTTTTCTATCCATTGTTGGATTTCTTTTTTTGAAGTTGCAATTGAAACAATGTCGCCACCACAAGAATATCTTTGAGTTATTGCCATGAATACATTATAATTAAATCCTTTTACCGTTTCCCAGAATTCTTTTTCATCTTTAACTATTTTGAAATTAGCTGTTGGTATTCCAGCCTTGCTTAATATCTCAAGTTGCGTTTTTTTGTTTAACCAAAATTTGGTGGTTTCTTTTGATGGTGCAATAAATTTTACTAGTTTGTTATTTTCAAAATCAAAGTCCATGTCATTCATTCTTACTAATAGGAAAATGGGTTGTTTATCATTTAGTAATTGTTGTATTATATCTAACAAATCTTTATTGGTCTTAATGCATTCTTGTTTTTTTTCTGGCCATAAACTAACATGCCATAATTCTCCTGTTTCTCTCATTATTTTTGCAGTGTGAGGATTAATTAATAATGTGGGATAAGGATAACGCGTAAATGAATCTGAAGTTACATCTAGTACTTGGAGATTAGGATGGGTTTCTAATAATTTTTGTTCATATTCTGGTATTCTTGCTGTTAATTTTCGTTCTCCAATATTTATTAAAGTAGGACGTAGTTCTAATAATGGTCTTTGAACTGTAGTTTCATCCAATATTCTTTGGGTTCTTTGACCGTTTATTGTATTTGTGTTTATTAATTTTGTAGTCATGTTTTAATAGAAGTAATTCTTCCTTTTAATCGTTTTAAAATTTTTTTGTAAAACTTGGGCAAATCTGAACGATTTCTCCTTATAAATATAAAAAATATATAGAAGCGTTTATATTATTCGTTTAAATTATAGAAATATGCAAGAATTGATTGAATTTTGTAGAGAACTTATAAAATGTGACAGTAGCACGATCTCTAAGACCCCAAATTCTGCTTCCAATTACATTATTTCTGAGCTTGAAAAATTGGGGTTGGATTATGAAGTTTTAGAATGTGACGGAGTGAAAAATGTTATTGTGGAAATTAAACAAGGTAATTCAGATAAAGTTCTAGCAATAACTGCTCATTGGGATACTGTAAACGTAACAGATTTGTGGACTATTGCTCCGTTTTCTGCTGAAATTAAGGATAACAAGATTTATGGCCTGGGTGCAAGCGATGACAAGGCGCAGGTTGCGGTTATGCTAGAATTGTTAAGACAATATAGTTTAGGCAATCTTAAGTTTAATGGTAATTTACGTTTCTTTTTTGTGGGTAATGAAGAGATTGGTGGAAAAAAAGGTACAAAAATTGTTGCCCAAAGCAAATATGGTGAAGGCATAAATTATTTGCTCAATGGCGAACCTACAGATCTAAAAATCCAAAAAGGAAGACGTGGTGCATTTGGAGGTAAAATTAACGTTTATGGTAAACAAACTCATGCTGCAATGTCTCATCAAGGTGAAAATGCTTTGGATTTGGCGATTAAGATTTATCAAGAATTGTCTGGTTTGGAGTTTGAAAAATCTATAAAAGGATTTCCACCAACACATTTTAATATTACACGTATTTATT
>CAYOKY010000067.1:0-6063 GCA_964404695.1 Microcaldota archaeon
TTCTTTTGTGTATTTAATATTAATGCCTTTTAATGTGGCAGGTTTAATCAGGTCTGCAACTGTTCTATGTTTATCTTCTGCAAATTTAATTATCCTAATCTTTTTGTTAAGTTTTTTAGATAATGCGCCGGCTATGCTTCCACCTTTACCGATTAATAATCCTACCTTTTGTTTTGTTGTAATAATTATGAGATCATTTATTTCAATCGCCTTTTCAAATCCTATCTCCTCAAGATTTTTTTCCTTTGCGACTTCATAAATGGCTTTTGAAACATCAATGTCAATTTTATTCAGTTCACTTTCCCTTAATTTTTTCCTGATTTCATCTGATAATTCTCCTTTTTTTATATCTTCTATAGGTATGGGTAGGTAAATCTTCATAAGGACACCAAATAAAAATAAAAAATAAATTATCGTATTAATACAATTTCAATTGCTGATACATTAGTTTTAGTTCCATCTTCTGATGCTAATACTTCAGTTGAAATTTTGACTTCCTTATTTCTTATGTCTGGCATAAATTTATGTTTTACACCTTCTGCAACGTCTACTGCTTTAGAAATTAGTTTGCCTCTTGCCTTGACGATTACTTCGCTTGCACCTTGTTGGAATTGCGTAACCACTGCCCACATATATTCTTTAGTATATTTCTTACCTACAAAGACTATATTGTCTTGTTTTTGTGTTTCTTCAGACATCTACGTCCCCTCCTGTTAGTTCGGTATTCATTAACTAATTTATCAAGTAAGTTTTTTAAATCTGTTTGTGTTAAATTTGCGTTGGAGTTTATGGGTCTAATTTTATTGCGGTTTTTATTAGTATTTTTGTATGGTTTTTATTATTGTTAAGGTTTTATTATTTTAGAACTTATTATTTTATTGTTCTATGCATTAATTATTGTTCTATGCATTAATTTAACCATATTTAAATATTGTCGCTCCAAAACATTATTTATGATCCATAAAGGCAATAGCAGGTTTTATTATCAATATCCTTATCCTGATATTAAGTTTAAAGATAAAAAGTCAGTTTTAAAAGGACCGTTTGCCTGGCGTATGCGGACAATTCTAAGGGTTTTGAAAATTAAATCAGAGGATTTTAAAGGTAAGAAAGTTTTGGACATTGGATGCGGGACTGGGGAAAAACCAATATTTTATGCATTGTATGGAGCCCAGGTTGATGCCATTGATCAATCTGAAGAGTCACTTAAATGTGCTCGTCATAAGGCAAAAGAATTGGGCCTTAAGATTAATTTCATGTGCTCGGATTTATTTAAGTTTAAATATATTATGAAATATGATTATGTTTTTTGTCTTGGGGTTTTACATCACACTTCCAATCCTTACCTTGGGTTTGAAAAAATTGTAAGTGCAGTCAAACCTAATTGCAAGATTTGTATTGGTTTATATCATAGGTATGGTCGTTTGCCTACTACTTTGAGCAGGTTTGTTTTGTCTTTGTTGCCAGTATCTATTGATACTAAACTTCGTTTGATCAAAAGATTATTTCAAAATAGATGGTTAAATGATCGGGTTATTTATGACCGGTTTCTTGTACCTTATGAAAGCACTCATACTTTGAAAGAGGTTGAGAAATGGTTTAGAAATAATAAAATATCTCTTTTGTCTTGTCACCCGGAACCAAAAGGTTTATTTGGCGAGTTGGGTTGGTTAAACCGGAAAGGTTTTTTTATTGTGTCTGGTGTTTTGTCTGGAAAATCGTCTGGGAAGAATTAATGATTCTGTTTAAACATAGTTTAAGCAAGAGCACAATCTGGACTTAAAAGGTTATAAATTTATCACATCTAATTTAATATGTTTAATATGTTTTATGTGTGGTGTTATAATGGATAAATTAGAATTAATAAAAAGAAATACGTCTGAAATTTTGACAATGAATGAACTGGAACAATTGATTAAAAAAGGTTCTGCCAGGGCATATTATGGTACTGCACCCACTGGGCCTGTTCATATTGGTTACTTTGCCACTTTGGGCAAGGTTTTTGATCTGCAAAAAGCTGGCATTAAAACTATGATTTTAATTGCAGATATCCATGCTGCGTTGGATGACTTAAAATGTAGCTGGGATCAAATTGATTTAAAATCGGAATATTACGAAAAAGCGTTTGGCTTAGCTTTTCCATGGGTTGAAAAACCGCAATTTGTCAGGGGTAGTTCATATCAATACAATGATGATTATGTTAAGGATGTTTTTCACGGTTCAACCATTACAAGTGTGAAACGTGCAACTCGCGCAGCTTCTGAAGTTACAAGGATGAAGAATCCTAAAGTTAGTGAACTTATTTATCCTATAATGCAGGCATTAGATGAGGAATATTTAGGTGTGGACATTCAATTGGGCGGTATTGATCAAAGACATATTTTTGCGTTAGCACGTGAAATGTTGCCTCAATTGGGTTATAAAAAACGTGTTGAAATTATGATGCCTTTGATGTTATCACTTAAGGGGCCTGGTGCGAAAATGAGTGCAAGTGTTCCTGCTACACATATAAAAGTTTATGATTCTGAAAAATCTATCCTTAAGAAAATACGTAAAGCATATTGTCCGGAAGCTGTTGTTAAGGATAATCCTGTTTTGGATTCTGCAAAATATATAATTTTCTCTGCATTGGGAAGTTTCATGATCTCACGTCCAGAGAAATTTGGCGGTGATTTATGTTTTAACAGTTTTGATGAGCTTGAGAAATCGTATGTGAAAAAGGAATTGCATCCTGCTGATTTGAAAGATGCAGTTGCAGGTGAACTTATCAATATTCTTAAACCTGCAAGGGAATATTTTGAGAACAATCAGGATATGTTGAAAGAGCTGGGAGAGAATTTTATGCCTTAATTTTTTAATTTTAACTATTTTAATGTTTCATTCTTTTTCTGTTATTTCATAAGTACCAACAAAGTTATTCAATTCATCCAATTCTTTTTTAACTTTAGAATTTATGAGTGACAAAGGTTTCATGTTTACCAAAACCGTCTTAGCATATGGTTTGTGTATTGAGAATTTGATAGTTTTACTGTTTAGGTTATCTTTTTCAGTTTTTTTGTAAAGGTATTTTACTGCATAATTGTTTGTATATAATAATGAATATAGTAGTTTTTTTATTTCCTTATTTTTTTCACTAAGTTTTATTACTTCATTCATAACCTCATATTTTGTATATTTAAACATCTCTTTTTCACTTGTTTTTGTTATTACTAACTCAAACAACCTTTGTGCTAATCCTGACCTGATAATTGATTTATCATTAAACATTAGGTTATGGTCCTTTAGTATTAATTTATGAATTTGTAGCCCTGTTTCTAGGTTACAGTTAATGCCATTATCATTGATTGTTGTCTGTTTTATAATATTTGATGGATTCATTAATTCTCCACTGTAATATGTATCTCTTATAAAACAATCAAATAGATCCATTCCTAATATGTTTCCCTTTGGTTTGAGAGGTCCTTTTTTATTGCCTTCAACAAGGTCATAGACATTTTCCGGGTCAATGGAATTTGTTTTTAATATGTCTGCAATCTCAGTTTTGAATAATATTGTTTTACTAAATTCATGATGAATTGATTTGTTGTTAATTGTTTTATATGCGTTTTCCACAGCGTGAGAGAAAGGCAGATGGCCAATATCATGCAACAAAGCAGAAATTCTTATCAACTGGTTTTTTGGGTAATATATGCATGCTAATGCATAGACGCCTAGCGAATGTTGGTATCTAGTGTGTGTTTTATAACTGAACGTAAAATCAGCGCCTGCGTGATGAATGTATTTTAATCTTTGAAACCAGTACGTTTTCATTAATTCTTCTTCAGTTTTAGTTGGTTTGAATATGAATTGATATAACGGTTCAAAGAAATCTACTTTTTGCATAATTTATTGATGTAGATTATATTTATATTGTTGTTGTTTTTGGTTTTCAAATCGTTTTAATTTCTCCGCCTATTTCATTAATTATTTCTCTTAGTTCGACAGGGAAATCGTCTATCAAAAATGGTTTATGTACGTAGGTTACCAATTTCTTTACATTTTGAATTTCAGTTTCATTGTGCAATATTTTTATGTCAATTTCTTTTATATTCTTCATTTTTTTGGTCAGTTTGTGAATGTAATAAGTGTTAGATAGTTCATACATTGTACCAGTTGTATGGCCCAGGTAAACAATCGCTTCGCCAAATAGTCCAAACATAAAGTGTTGTCCTTGCCAATCTCCGGTGTTTATTATTTTGTCAGGTTTAAGTTCTTTAATTTGTTTTTCAAGATGTGCAACTCCCCAATTTTTGTCATCTTGTGGGATTGTATATGTTATTTTTACGTGGTCACCAAACTTTTCCCTAGCTCTCTTTGCAATTTCAAAAGGTAGTCCACGGTCAGGCAAAAGGATTAATTCATGGTCCTTAAATTTGTTTACAATCAAGTTAACTTCCTGCCAATATTTATTCTCATCTTTGATTTTCCCGTGTTTTATAAGACGTTTGATATGGCTATCAATTTGTCCTGGCCCAATTAAAATGTATTTCATATGATTTGTATAAATGTTAAACTATTTATTAGTTTCCTTCAGTTAATCTCAAAATACGATTTGTTCCACTATGTTTATTTTTAATTGTTTTTTAAGTATGGGATTTGCTTTATATATCTATTTTGGTTTATATTGAATCACTATCATGAGGGAAAACTAATTGTAATTCAAAGAATATTCCTTCTTCTGAAGAGATATTCATTTCTCCTCCCAGTTCTCTTATTTCTCTTTCTATGTTGTGTAATCCATATCCTGTGCCATAAACTCCTCCTACATTTGAACCTCTGATATGGTCTTCTAGAATGTTTGGTATTTCCTCTTTAGGTAATCCTCTTCCATTATCTCGGAAACTTAATACTATTCCTTGTTCCGTTTTTTCCAGTTTTATGAGGAGTTGTTTTTGTTCTTTATCATTATATTTTTGAATATTATTTAAAATTTCTGTTAACCAGCCCTGAAATTTATCTCTATCTATCTTTTCACCCAATTTTTCCTGAATCTGGAATTGGATATCAAAGTCGTGCATTTCTTTTTTTATTTTTGCTTCATTAGCGTTTATGAAATGTGAAAGATTAATATATTCCCCTTCGTTTTCTTTTGATATGTTTAAGATATCTTCAATGTTTTTTGATTCTTGAAAGATGATTTCTAATATTTTTTTTACTTCATCTGGTTTATTCAAAATAGTTTCGATGTGTTTTAGAATATATTTAGCAAATCCGCCAATAGAGACATTTTTATTTTGTACCTTATGTTTGATATTACTTAATTGCTTTTTCAATTCTCTTTTCATTTTTATATATTCAATGTCAGAACTCAACAGTTCACAAAAGCTTTGAACAGGTTGAGAGTATGCCCATTGAACTAATCTACCTAATGGTGCCTGATCTTTTGCATCAATAACGATTGCTCCGACATTTTCACCGT
The DNA here is from genome assembly GCA_964404695.1 of Microcaldota archaeon. Classification (GTDB taxonomy): domain Archaea; phylum Micrarchaeota; class Micrarchaeia; order Anstonellales; family JAGGVH01; genus JAGGVH01. The sequence goes on from CAYOKY010000067.1 coordinate 5,459, forward strand.
GTTTTAATGGAATAATAATCGCTTCGTTTGTTCCCAGATAATCATAACTAATAGGGTTTGGTTTAGGGTTTTCCTGTCCTCTTTTCAAATACATTACCTGTTGTTTGTTGCTTTCTCCATTTTGATCTAAAGCATAGAAAATTGCCCATTTATCCTCATCATTTTTTGGTTTCTCAAATGTTTCTGTTTGAAATTCTGGGTATGAATGTTCGCAAGTTAAATTGTCGTTTGAATCAGTTAAAAAAATTCTTACTCTGAATGGATTGTCAGAACGTTTATCTTTTTGGTGTTTATTGTATATGTCTAATAATAAATCTGCAATATCTTTGCAGTAAAAATTAAATTTAATATCGTAATCTTTTTGCTGTTTGCCGTTTTCCTTTATTGTTTCAAATTTATCTGAAATGTCCTGATACATTTCATATAATTTAAAGATATGGCCTTTAGCTTTTTCTATGCTTTTGATGGTTCTGTTTAGATTGGCTTTTTCTTCAGGAGTTTTAGCACTAGAAAGATCAATCTTTTTTCCTTTTTCATCTAATGTTTTTGCTAAACTTCTTGCCTTTCTAATTAATGGGTCCATTTTAGTTTCCTCTTTTTTGTTT
>CAYOKY010000068.1:0-6061 GCA_964404695.1 Microcaldota archaeon
AGATAAAGATAAACAACCTAATAAAAAACTAATTAAGATTATTAATAACAATAAACTTTTCATATAATAACACCTATAAAAAAGATTAAAACTAAACTTATAAAGTTATTGGTTTTGAAATTAATAAGTTCAAACACAAAAAATATAAAAAGAAAAGATATTGAAAACTTATAATCCCTGTTCAATATCATTAATCTTTTTAACAATTTTAACAGATTCGGCTTTGAGAGTAACAGGAATCGGAACCGCAGCATCCAAAAATTCTACAGTAACTTCTTCCTTGTTAGTATCAACACGCATAATCCTTGCCTGATCACCTTTGAACGCACCTGAAGTGACTTCAACAATGTCTCCTTTGTCTAAAGACATTACCGGTGGCTTGGCAGATTCAATAAGATGTTCAATCTCATTCAACTGTAACGGTTTGGACAATACCCTCCTAACATGAGGGACATGATATGCCAATTTCCTTACAACCGTTTCATTCTCTGCTTCAACGATAATGTAACCTTTTAAATCTTCAAAAACTGCAATTGAATAGATTTGCAATTTATCCTTTTCAACTTTGCGCGACAACATTTTGGCCACGATATTTTCCTGGCCCGTAGTAACTACTGTAGCAAACAACATCTAATATCACCCGATTAAAAACTTAACAATTTGATCCTTAACAAGGAACACGAAATAAACAAGTAAACCTAACCCGCCAATTAATAACGCGGAAATCAAAGTAATCCTTGCAGTCCTCCAAAACTCAGAAACTTTAGGAAAAGTCATTTTATTGATAATCATCCTAACACGTTTAAAAAAACCTATAACGTTCATTTAATCACCTTCACATTAACCAACCAAATCCAAATCAATTTCATTTTCCTGAGCATCAATCATCTTTTCCAGATCATACTTTGGACATTTGGTTCCGGCTATAACTACTAACACACGCAAAGAACTTCTATCCATTGACTCTTCAATTCTTGAACCCCATATAATATGTGACGACGGCGAAATTCTTTTGGCCACTTCACTCACAATAAGTTCAGATTCCTGTAAAGTCATATCCGCACCGCCAGAAAGATTAATCAATGCCCTGTCAGCAGATGAAATGTCAACGTCCAATAACGGCGAATTCAGCGCAGTTTCAATTGCAACCAATACTCTTTGTTCTGGTTTAATATCTACTGAAGATTCACCAACTCCTATAACTGCGCAACCTGCATCAGTCAATATCGTTCTTAGATCAGCAAAGTCCAAATTAACCAAACCAACTTTGGTTATCAATTCAGTTATGCCTTTAACAGAACCTGCCAGAACTTCATCACAAACCTTGAATGCAGTATTCAAAGGCAAGTCAGGAGCAATGTTCAATAATTTATCATTAGGGATAACAATGACTGTGTCAGCCATTTTTCTTAAATTTTCTAAACCTTCCAACGCATTTTTCATGCGCATACGGCCTTCGGAAACAAAAGGTAATGTTACAACTGCAACAGTCACAGCATCAATCTTCTTTTTTGCAAGTTCTGCAATTATTGGTGCACTGCCAGTACCTGTACCACCACCCAGACCGCAGGTTATAAACACTAATTGGTGGTCACCAATAACTTCTGCAAGTTCATCCACTGATTCCTTGGCTGCACTTTCACCAACAGAAGGATTGCTTCCGGCACCCATCCCTTTTGTCAAGGATTTGCCTATCAAAATCTTTCTATCAGATTTAGTTCTTAATAAATGTTGAACATCAGTATTAACTGAAACAAGTTTTGCACCTTCAATGCCAAGTTCAAATAACCGGTTCAATGTATTACACCCAGAACCGCCCGCACCGATAACTGCAATAGTAGGTTTGGATAGTGATAAGAATTTTAATAGTTCTTCATCATCAGAGGATAATTCCGGATTATTAGGTTTGTTATTCTGAACATTATTGCCGTTACGTGGAGCATATTGATCAGATTGACTATGTTGCTCTTGATTCTGGCTGTTTTGGGATTGGCCCTGCTCATCCGATTGATTTTCCTTAAACATAACAAGGTAATCTTTACCTTCCAAAGGTATTTCATCCATAATATCACCCATTTACAACTAACCCTGCTTTGCTAATCTTATAATAACAACTCTTTATAAAGCTTATTGTATATTAAAAATGTTAAATTATTCTTAAAGAATATCATGCGTTGTATATAAAGAACATTATGCAGAGCATTTGTAAAAATAAAATGAATTTAAATGAAATTAAATTATAATTGAGGTGTTGATATGGCATATAGGCCCGGAAAAACTTGTAGAGATACTGATAAACCATCATGGTCAAGATATTCAAAAAGAAAACCTAGGAAATCGTTCGTAAAATCCAGACCTCACAATGCTTTAAGACATTATGACATGGGAAATGAGAAAGATGCTTATGACGTAATAATTAAACTCGTATGTAAAGATGACGTGCAATTACGGGCAAACGCTTTGGAATCTGCAAGAATGACTGTCAGTAAATATCTACAGGACAATACGCAACAAAATTATAGATTTAAAATTCATGTATTTCCTTTTGAAGTTATCAGAGAAACTAAAAGACAGACTGGCGCAGGAGCAGACAGGGTATCTTCAGGAATGAGAAAAGCATTCGGAAGACCTACATATAGGGCAGTAAGATTAAGAAAAGTACAAACTCTGTGCAGTGTTAAAACCTTTGAAAAATATGAAAATCAGATTAAAGAGGCATACAGAAAAGCTCAGAGTAAACTTTCAAAGGAATATATAATTGTCAAAGAATCCATTAAAAAATAAGATAATCTACTATGCATCCCATGATTTCATTAAATCAATGAATCCCAATAATTGCTTAGTTCATTTTTCTTATTTATTTACTTTTATTAGTCCTTAGGAAAATATCATTTAACGAAAAATACTAAACAAAGCATACAAACATTTTTAAAGCTCAAATGTTTAAATATTATATTGATCAGGAGGGGAAATTATGTCAATAATAAGCTCTGATGTAGATAAAATTATTACTGCACTTAAAAAATATAAATACGTATCGTTAGATGAACTTGCAGAGAAATCTGATGTCAATCGTAAAACCATTGAAGAATGGTTACCCGTCTTAGAAGACAGTAATTATATTAAAATTGTATACCAATTCACAAAAGTTTATGTTAAATGGTTAAATGAAGAAGAGGAATCTGTACAAACCCCAGGATATGACATAGGAGTACAGGAAGACCTATCCAGCAACATTATGCCAGAAGAAGAACTAAATAAGATGCGAGATAATATGGAAACACAAGTTGCAGAAGTTAGTTCAGTCATTGATGATAAATTTAAAGAAGTTAAAGAAGATGAAACCATCGATGACCTTAGAGAAAAAGTAGAAACTGAAACGAAAAAGATCAAAGATATAGAACCTGAAAAAGATGTAGACAAAGAGATACACGAAGAAAAAGAGAAAACGGTAGTCAGAGAAAAACCAAGAATGAAAGTTGTTGATGAGGAAGTTGAAGCTCACAAAACAGACAAAATTCAACATAAACCTATCAAAACAGTACCTACTCCTAATAAAGAAATTCAAAGTTCAATTGAAAACATGTTAGAACATAGAACTAAAAAACTTAGCCCATACGCAGAGAAATTAAAGGACTATTTAGTAGACATTGATCTTGCAAAAAAGGAAATTGAAGAACTTAAAGGGGAAAGGAAACAATTATATGCAGACATTTATGAACCCATGGAAAAAGAGTTCAAAGCAGGATATACTACAATCGCAGAAAAGATTGCAGACAAACAAAAATTAATTTTAGAGCTTCAGGAAAAAGCATTAAAACTTCCGGAAAAGTTAGAGGAAGTTGACAGACAACAAATGAAACTTCATGAGATTGGAGAAAAGGTCAAATATGTTGCTGACGAATCAACCAGCATTATAAATGAGTCATTAGGAGAACTTGATGAATTGTCTGATGCAGCCGCCCAGCAAATGAGGTTAGCAAAAAAATCAATAAATAAAGGAGTATCAGACCTGAGCGAAGCACAAACATTACTCAAGAAAATTGAAGACATTGAAGGAGACGTCAACACTAAAATGGTTGAAGTTGAAGGAAGCGTTAAAGATGAACAGGACAGATTAGAAACACTTGCAGAAGTATGGCGCGAAATTCAGGAAACCAAAGGAGACATTGTAAAAGGAATAAAGGAATCATCAAACATAATTGACGAGGAACACCAAAAACTTGAAAATATTGAAGAACAAATGAAAAATACTGATGACCTTAAAGAATGGATCAGAATGAGTCAGGTAGTATACAATAAAAAAGTTGACGAGTTTCAGGAATATGTTGATAAAAATGATAAAGATTATAATTCACTCAGAGAATCAATTGAAGCCAATTATCTTAAAATGTATATGAAAGATTTGGCAGATTTAAGCAAACAATATGATGCAACATTATCACAGGCCAAAGGCAAAGAAAAGAATATTAACGATAAAATTGAAGACTCAAAAAAGAAGATTTCCGATTTAATACGACAAAGTCAGCAAATCGTTGAAGCTCTTGAAAAAGGAAGCCCAAACAATGTGAATGTTGACCAATTAAAACAAGACATTGAAACAAGAAACCTAGAAAAACAAAATGAAATTGACGAGATAGTACAACAAAGGAAAGAAATTAAGGAAACAATAAAAAATAAAAACAAGAAGAAAAAGAAGAAACAAAAATAAGAAAAAGAAGAAGAAAAATGATTAAATAACCAACTACTCCTAACCAAAATAAAAATAAGCAACCGGCGCGTAACGCCGATATGCTAACCATATACAAAGCAACTAATATTAGATGATTAAAATGTTATTAGATATGCGAGTAGAACGATTAATACAGGAAAGGTTTAGTGGACATTATACGGAAGTTCAAAAACAAGCAATACCTTTGATCAATAACGGTGAGAATGTATTAGTAATGGCACCCACCGGACAGGGCAAAACTGAATCAGCATTACTCCCCTTATTAAGCAAAATCTTAAAAAACGATAAACTGGGAGTTCAACTTTTGTACATAACTCCTCTAAAAGCATTGAACAGAGACATGATGGGCAGAGTTGAATGGTGGTGTGACCGGTTAGGAATAACAAAAAGTTTACGCCATGGAGACACGTCACAATATGAAAGGAGCAAACAATCAAAGAAACCACCACAAGTATTGATTACAACACCGGAAACATTCAACGCAATCCTTGTAAATAAATATCTGGGCAGTGCCCTCAAAAACGTAAAATATGTAATAATAGATGAAATACATGAACTGGTTGAATCTAAAAGGGGAGTTCAACTTTCAATGACATTGGAAAGACTGAACCTAAGAAGTAAACATAAAATTCAAAGGATTGGATTAAGCGCAACGGTCGGGGCACCGGAATTAATTGCAAAATATTTATCCCCAAACAAACCTATCCGGCAGGTTTACAGCATGGGCAATAAACAATATGATATCAAAATCATTTACCCAACCAAAAAGAATGTTAAAGCAAAAATCAATGCAGGAACATTAAAAAAATTGAAAATAGATCCTGAAGCAATAATAAGAATAATTAAACTTAAAGAAATACTACGCAATAAAAAAAGTTTAATTTTTGTAAACACCAGATCAAGCGCTGAAGCATTATCCTCAAGACTGAACATATTGGGATTAAACGTTGAAGTGCACCATGGTTCATTATCCAAAGACTCACGGTTAAAAGCAGAAAACAATTTCAAACAATCTAAAACTAACATTTTAATATGCACGTCCAGCATGGAACTTGGGATAGACATAGGAGACATTGACCAGGTCATTCAATATGTTTCACCAAGACAGGTAAGAAGGTTAACACAAAGAGTAGGAAGAGCGGGCCATCACCATTCTAAGATTTCAAAAGGTACAATTCTAACAGTGGAACTTGAAGATTATATTGAATCACTCTCAATATTAAAATTGTTTGAACAGGACTGGCTTGAGCCGGAGAGGATACAAAAAAATTCTTATGATGTCATTGCTCAGCAGATTATTGGAATCCTTCTTGAAACTGTGCATGGTTT
>CAYOKY010000069.1:0-6005 GCA_964404695.1 Microcaldota archaeon
AAAAAGCGAAGGAGAAGTGCGGGCTGGAAATGCCAATATTGATCTATTTCTATTCTAACCAAAACTGTTCAAATTGTCTCAAACAAGGTTATGAGATAACTAACCTGAGAACCGAGCTCTATAATGAAAATGAGATGTTAAGAGTTTACACTTATGACGGATCAATGAATGATTCAATTGTTGTTAAAACATTAAGAAAAGAATTTAACATAACAACTTATCCTACAATGGTTTTAATGAAAAATAATGTATCTATAATTGAAGGACTGCATACAAAAGACCAAATGAAACAAGAGTTAACTATTTTAAATTAAAATCTACATACACTTAGAAAGGTGAGAACATGGAACTGTATAATACATATTCACGGAAAATTGAACATTTTAAACCGATTAAAGATAAAAAAGTTGGGATGTATACCTGCGGGCCGACAGTTTACAATTATGCACACATTGGCAACCTTAGAACTTATGTTTTTGAAGATTTATTGAAGAGATGGCTTATTTATAATGGTTATAAAGTCAGCCATGTGATGAATATTACTGACGTTGGTCATCTTACTTCTGACGAAGATGAAGGCGAAGATAAAATGGAGAAAGGCGCAAAGCGCGAAGGCAAAAGTGTAGAGGAAATTGCAGAATTTTATACTAATGCATTCAAAAATGATTTGAAAACATTAAAAATTATTGAACCAAACATATGGCGCAAAGCAACTGAACATATCAAGGATATGATTGAACTAATAAAAAGAATTGAAAACAATGGGTACACTTACATTGCAGGTGGCAATGTTTATTTTGACACTCAAAAATTTAAGGAATATGGAAAAATGGCGCAACTGAATTTAAAAGATGAATGCCAGGCACGGGTTAAAAAAGATCCAAACAAGAAAAACCCAAGGGCTTTTGTATTATGGTTCACAAATTCAAAATTTGAAAACCACATTATGCAATGGGATTCGCCATGGGGTAAAGGATACCCTGGTTGGCACATTGAATGTTCAGCTATGAGCATGAAATATCTGGGTGAACATTTCGACATTCATTGCGGGGGGATGGATCATATCCCTATACATCATCCTAATGAAATCGCACAAAGTGAATCTGCAACCGGTCACAAATGGGTTAATGTATGGATGCATTCAAACTTTTTAGTAATTGATTCAGGAGACAAAATGGCCAAGTCCGGAGAGAACTTTTTAACACTGGCAAAAGTTATGGAAAAAACGGGAGTTAGCGGAGAGGACATAAGATATTATTTAATGTCTGCACATTACAGACAGGAACTTAAATACAATACATCATCAGTGCAGGCAGCACAGAATGCTGTTGACAAGATTAATAATTTCATAAATAAACTGCAGAACATTGACAAGTCAGGCAGTGTAAATGAAAAAGTTAAATCAATGTTAAATGAAAACCTAAAAGGATTTGAAGATGCAATGGATAACGATTTGAACGTGCCGTTGGCTTTGCCGTATCTTTTTGAAATAATGAACAATATTAATTCAATGAAAGAGAAGATTACAAAAAAAGATGCAGAAATGGTTTTGGAAACATTGAATAAAATCAATGAAGTACTGGCAGTAATGAACTTTAAACATGATGAAATTCCTAAGGACATTGAAAAATTATTGGAACAAAGGAACGAAGCAAGAGATAACAAAGATTGGAAAAAATCAGATGAATTAAGAGATAAAATTCAAGACAAAGGATTCGTTGTTATTGATGACAAGGAAAAAAGTTATGTGAAAAAGGTTTGAGAACTGTGGGTTAATAAACCAACACAATTCTCACTAAAACATACCATGTGTTAAACCACTGCGACCACGGCTATTTTTATTTTATTAACATTTTCATCACCTCAAAATACAGTCCGTCTTTGATGTTTTCGAGCTTCTACTACCTGTTCAATCTCTTTAATGAACGTCAGATATTTTTCATCACGTGTTAAATCATATGCTTTGTGGAGGCATTTTAAATATTCAGCATCAGGAATTTGTCCGTAATATGAACAATCACGAGTTTGCTCATAAATCTCCCCTGACCTAAGAAGATACTTCGGATCGTTAGTTCGTTCATACATCTGATAATAAACCTCTATAAAATCCCCAAGCAAACTTGGATCAGATACCTGATTCAACTCTTCAGGGTGTTCAGGATCAAAATAAAGCTGTTCAATTATTGCAACTCCTTTTTCAAGATATTGGATGTCTTTGGTAGAATTATATCTATCCTGAAAAGCAGACAACAACTCTCCGATCGAACCAAAACGTTCAATTAATTTGATTTTTTGCTCAAAAAAATGTAGCTCTTTTGTTAACTCGAAATTCTTATCATAAACCTTTTTGATAAATGTATAATAGAAATACGTGGATGATTTTCTATTGTCTTCATCAGAAATTAAATCTTTTTTAGATCTTGGATCTTTAAACTTTGGGAAAACAAGATTAGTATAAAACTCATTGGTTTTTAATATCTCAATGCAAACATCCGCTCTTTTTCTTAAATATTTCATATCCTCTATTTCAAAATATAATTCCATATAAATCGCAGCAGCTATACTCAAACAATGTATTTTAGACACTATTTGCAATGTTTGTTCTTCAAAAAATATTTGAGAATCTTTTTCATTAATGATCTCCTCATTCATTTTTTCCTCAAACAGCCTCTTGGGTTCAAAACTTGCACGAATCAGTGGCAAAATAGAATGAAGAGAATCAGATTTATATTTTATATATCTCGAATATAATTCTGTTAAAGGAAGATCGTATGTTTTCTCGTTTGACTTGGCATTAGACAATGCTTCAAACTCAAGGATATCATGCAATAACTTTTGTCTCACAAGACTATTCTTTGATCTCATTTTTTTCACAACAAGTTTTTCTCCAAAGTAATCTAAATCTAAGTAATCACTAGTCAATGCAACATTTTCTCTTTTCACAGATACAATATGATCTGGCAAGGGAGATAGAACGGAGCTACTGAACTTTCTTTCTAAAGGATATTTTAAATTCTTTAAAACATAAAAGGGCAGTACTCCTTCAAACTTACGCATTTTCTCAGCGATTTCTACCAAATCATGAGCATTAAAATTACCAATTATCCCCTTTTCGGGACCCGGGCCATCAGTTTTTTCCCCAAAAAATATAGAAGAGGCAGAACTAACCTTAGTTGGGGACTCGGGGAGTTTTTTAGAAACACTATCTTGTTGCATTAAACTTTTATTTTTCATTTTCATCACCTCATTTAATCATGTTCTAACATGTTATCCCCCTAGGACCCATTTATATGTTGTGTCAGAAATAGAAGGTTTTATTAATATTTGCCCTATAACATAGTAATATGTCACAAATGGAACAACAATTTATAGAATTCCTATGCAAAAAACCAGAAATTGAAAAATGCTATGTTACTGGTCTCATCAATAGAAGAGCGTTAGCCAGATATCTAATAAAACAAGGGGTTGGAAACCCAAACCAATTAGAAGCAATTATTGCGATGTTGAGGAGATACGATTTCAAAAAATTGAATGAAAAACCCCTGCAAGCACTAAAACAATTTAGATTGACTATAAAAGAACAAATATCAATACTTGAATTTGAAAAGGATGAAGAAATTATTACAAGGATAAAAGAAATATTGACACATATAAATTACAACAGAGGAGATACGTTCAAAATGATTATGGGGACAACCAGCATAAAAATATTTATTGATCAAAAAAATGAAGATAAAGCAAAGGAAATCCTCAAAAAATTCAAATCACATAACCATTACAAGAACATAGTTGAAATTAGTTTGATATTCCCAGATGAGGCCGTTGTAACAAAAGGTATTCTTTCAAGCATTACAAAAGAATTAACAATAAATGACATTATCATTACTGAATTGCTTACGAACAGCCCTGAATTGCTAATTTATCTAAAAGAAGAATATGTTATCAAGGCATATGAAATTCTGAAAAGAGAATCAAAATAAAAATTAAAGAAACACAACAGTAGTCCCATGAAACCTGTCTCCGTAATCACCTAAGCCAGGAATAATATATTTTTTCTCATTAAGACCAGGATCAGTAACTCCAGTAACTATTCTAACACTAGGATATTCCAATCCAATCCTTTCCAAACCTTGAGGGCAAGAGATTATGTTAAAGAAAAGTATTTTTCTTGGATCAACGCCTTTTGCAATAAGCTGAGCTATTGCTTTAACCACTGAACCGCCTGTTGCAATCATAGGATCTATAATTATTGCATACCTTAGTTCAATATTAGGAATCCTATCATGTTTATTATAATTTAAATCAATGGCTGACGCATCTATGTCGTTCCTTTGAATTAAAGTTTGCGAGATTCTAATAGCTTCACAAACAGTTTCAAGAGGCCCTTTCATTGCATCTCCGGCCCTCCAAATAGGCACTCCTAAAATTTTACTATCTGCAAAAGTTCCTAAATAAGGTACTCCTGTTGGAGTCATTATTTGTTCTTCCCTTGTGGGAAGTAAATTCAAACCTGATTCTATAATCAAACGAGAAACACGATTAGAAGCAATAATAAAATTCCTGCGCACAGTGGCTTCATTTCTTAAAATTGTATAATTCATTTCTAACTGTGGACTTTCATCAACAGTATAAACATCCTCTAACCAGGGCAATGATTCAACCAACGGATGATCAGAAGCGAACGCCTTTTTAAGTGTTGGATTAGGAATTATCAATCCTTCATTTTCCATTGTTTCAATAATTTTTTCATCTCTAAATCTCTTAAATGTTAGAATTGTATTTCTCTTTAAACGGCCTTCATAGTTATCTCTAATCTCTTTAGACCTAGGTTTCATATAGGGCATAGTTGACATTCAACCACCTCAAGAAGATTATTATTTTTAACGCATGAAAATGAAAACAATAACTCTAAAACACGGTTTTCAGATAAACAACCAGATTGTGTAGCATATTCCATTAAAATATATAATTGGGCAGTTCTGTTTATAAAAGTTAGGTATTGTGGTAAACTTTTCCCATTATAAAGCACCATTATGAGCCACCTTGATTTACCACACAATATATAAGAATAACGCTTTAATAGAAAAGGTATAAACTTGAAAAGAGGGATGCAAATGAACACATTAAATTTAAGAAGAACGGTTTGTAATGCAATTGAAACACACTTTCCAGATAAACAAACTCAAAAAACAACTGGCTCGAGAACATTGGGCAGATCCATATTTAATGCCTTTAAAGGTATGGATGGAAACCTGAAAGGAGTAGACTTAATTAATGAAAAAAACAAGTTAAGTTTTGTATTGCATGTTAAACCTGAATTTTTTAATAAAGACGCAATATATGAATGGGGCAATATTGAAAATCACACACTTGAGATTAACATTAGAAATGATGGAAATAATGTTGAATTCATGAAAAAGAAGAACTCAAACAATGGACCAATAGTAGAAATAGCAATGAAAACAAATAATAATGAAGAAGAATATATAGTTTCATTTAATTCTGATCATACAGAGGATTTTGAAACAAAAGAAAGGACACTCTCACTCAATATGGAATTAACACTTGAATTGATATTTGAAGGAGATGCTACAACGGAAAAAACACAATAAACCAGGAATTCACCTGAATGAGAAGAAGTTGGTGAAAACCCCCTTGATGAATCCACTAAATAATTTAAGGGAGTTGACATTAACTAAAAATATAGGAAATGTAAAATTTGAATACATTGAAGAATAAAAATAGAAAAAATCAATAATAAACTACACATCACACTATGTTACATATAGTGTTTATAACGGTTTCTCAAAAAGCTTATATAGTGGGAAAAACATAAACAAATAAAACAAAGCAAATGAAAATGGAGGTGAAATAAAATGTGCAATACAAACAAATCTAAAAACATAAAAAGTGGTTTAGTTCATCCGGTTAGATAAAAAGAACCGTCTAGTTTTACCTGAAATTATTAGAAATAAAATTAAAATAAAAGATTCAACGGTAGCGAT